>DPVV01000097.1 GCA_003526525.1 Lachnoclostridium phytofermentans
GCTGGAAAGACGCGTACGCTTCCAATTGCCGTATATTCGGCAGTTGCTGCTGGCGATATGAATCTTGCTTATCGTTATGTCATTATTTTAGTGTTAATATCATTTATTATGATTGCTTTTATGAACTATTTATCATTAAATAAGAGAAAAAAGTAGACAGAATCACAATATTAAAAATCATATAAGGCATAGATACGCCGGAATAAAGGTTAAGATGAGTTTAATTGTTCACATTGAGAAAAAATTAAAAAATTTCACCTTAAAGGTTGATTTTGAATCAAAGGAATCCTGTTTAGGAATCCTCGGAGCCTCTGGATGCGGTAAAAGTATGACTTTAAAATGTATTGCTGGTATTGTTACCCCAGAGAAAGGTTATATTGAGCTGAATGGGAAAGTTCTTTTTGATTCTGATAAGAAGATAAATCTTAGCCCACAACAGAGGAAGGTGGGGTATTTGTTTCAAAATTACGCATTATTTCCTAATATGACGGTCTATGAGAACATTGGTGTTGGAATAAAAGCGTCCAAAAGAGAGAAGGACAGCATAATATTAAAAATGATTGAAAATTTTAAGCTTGAGGGTTTAGAAGATCAATATCCAAGTAAGCTCTCAGGCGGACAACAGCAAAGAGTTGCACTGGCAAGAATGCTTGCATACGAGCCTGATGTATTGTTATTTGATGAACCATTTTCAGCGATGGATAGCTACCTTAAGGAAGAACTACAGATTCTATTGAGTGATTTATTAAATGAATACCATGGTGACGCAGTTATGGTAACGCATAGCCGAGATGAAGTGTATCGTTTTTGTAAAGATATCATTGTACTTGACAGTGGGAAAATACTAGAGTTTGGAGAAACGAAAAAAATCTTTGCGAATCCACGAAAGGTTCAGACTGCAAGGCTAACTGGTTGTAAAAATATTTCCCGTGCAATTAGAATATCTGATAACCAGGTAGAGGCTTTGGATTGGGGATGTCTGTTTACTGTTAAGTCACAAATTCCAGAGAAAATAACTCATATCGGTATTAGAGCACATGCTTTAAAAGCATGCCATGAGCCTATGGATAAAAGAAATCTATTACCGGGTATGATTTACAAAATTGCGGAAGCTCCTTTTGAGTGGAATGTGCTGGTTCAGATAGAAGACAATAAGAATGATACTAAGAAAGATATTAAGACAATAAGTAGAGCTAAGCTGTTTGATGAAACATTGGTAGAAGAAAAGAATCTTTTCAATCTAACCAACCAAAAAGACCCTGTTGTCTTGTGGAAAATCAGTAAAAGTGGGTTAAGTAGTAGTTTTCATGAAAATGCTCCGATTTACCTGACAGTAGCTCCAGAAGATATTCTTCTACTGGAATAATTTTTATATAAATATAAAGCTGTAAGGATGATATAAGAATGATTCATTTCGTGGTTAAGAGGTTGAAAAAATAAACTCTCAATAACAGAAGATTATCTCTGTGTAATGCTTGTTATAGACTTCATAAATTATAAGACACGAAAGAATGAAGGAAAACGTGCGCAAGAATGAAGGAAAACATACACAATGAAGGAATACATGCGCAGGAATGGAGGCGTAAAATGGGTAAGAATATATATAGTGAAATTTTGGATAATGTTCATAATGGAAAAAAAGTATGTATGGTCTCTAATCTTGTTGGAGTAGAAGGAAAAATCGGTACTGATTTGAATAAGGGATTGGTTTATAGCTCCAATGAAGACAGGATAATTCAACAATCCTTAGAGGAGGGCGTACCACAATATGTAAAACAAGGGGAAGAGCAAACGATCGCAGAACCTTTTTATCCCGAGGAACGTTTAATTATTCTTGGAGGCGGTCATATAGCAGTTCCTCTTGTAGAATTTGCATCAAAAACAGGTTTCCAAGTAATTCTTGTGGATGATAGACTTATGTTTGCCAATACGGGTAGGTTTCCACTTGCAAAACGGGTTATTTGCGATAATTTTGAGCATGCCATCGATGAATTAAAGATAAGAGAATCGGATTATGTAGTGATTATCACGAGAGGTCATCGCTATGATAGTACTTGCTTAAAAAGTATATGTCAGGGGGAAGAACCAAGCTACGTTGGTATGATAGGATCTAGAAGACGTACTGCAATTGTAAAAGAAACTCTAGAAACAGAAGGATGCGATCAAGGCCGATTAAGTAGGGTTCATACACCAATAGGCTTGGCGATTGGAGCAATCACACCGGAAGAGATAGCGATTTCAATCTTAGCTGAATTAATTTCTCATAAGAGATTAGGTACGCTAGATACAAAAAGGAGAAATTGCTCTGATATGGATTATGAAGTATTACAAGTATTAGCAGAGGAGTCTGATGTTTCGAAAGCAATTATCACTGTCGTACACACCAAAGGATCTGTACCAAGAGGAGCTGGTGCCAAAATGATTGTTTACAGAGATGGTATGATTCTAGGAAGTATAGGCGGAGGTTGTAGCGAAGCTGCAGTGATAGGACAAGCAAGGCAAATGATTGGTTCTAATACATTTAAAATGGTTGATGTTGATCTAACCGGAGATGCGGCGGAAGAGGAAGGAATGGTTTGTGGCGGTATTATGACTGTATTAATTGAAGATTATATATCATAATTACCCAAATGGTTAGGAGCTTAGAAATGGAAAAAGAAATTGCATTTTGCAAAAGCGGTGGTTGTACCGCTAAATTAGGGCCTGAAGTGTTAAAGCATGTGCTTGATAAAATACCAAAGGCAAAGGATCCTAATCTATTGGTCGGTTTTGAAGGGTCAGATGATGCTGCAGTATATCGGATTTCAGACGATATAGCGATTGTACAGACGTTAGATTTTTTCCCTCCTATGGTTGAAGATCCTTATATATTTGGACAAATCGCAGCTACCAATGCGTTAAGCGATATCTATGCTATGGGTGGAGATGTAAAAACAGCCCTTAATATTGTATGTTTTCCAGAGAAGATGGATTTAAATATATTAGGTAAGATTTTAACTGGTGGTAATGATAAAGTGATGGAGGCAGGTGGAATCCTTGCGGGCGGCCACTCGATAACAGATGCAGATGTAAAATATGGTCTATCAGTTACAGGTACCATTCATCCTGATAAAATTTTAAAAAATTCAGGAGTAAAGCCGAACGATAAGCTAATACTTACCAAGCCTCTCGGAGTTGGAATTATAGCGACTGCGGGTAGAGTAGGAGAAGCTACCGTGGAGGCTTTGGATAAGGCTATAAAATCAATGACTACATTAAATAAATATGCTTCTCAAATTATTAGAAAATACGAGATTCATGCATGTACTGATGTTACCGGATTTGGGCTCTTGGGACATCTTCATGAAATGCTACAAAACGAATATACTGCTGTAATTGAAAGTAAATCAGTTCCTTATATCAAAGAAGCCTACGATTATGCCAATGAATTTTTATTAACTGCAGCTGGTCAAAGAAACCGTAATTTTGTTGAAAGCTTTATTGATTTTGAAACAGATGATTTTGCTATGCAAGAAATCCTGTTTGACCCTCAGACGTCAGGAGGGCTTTTATTTAGTGTAAGACCTGAGGATGCAAGTAAGATATTAGAAGAGCTTGAAAGTCTAGAGATGCCTTGTGGGATCATCGGAGAGATTACGAAGTTACAAGAGAAGGAAATAATAATTAAGTAACACGCCTCCCAATTTAT
>DPVV01000368.1 GCA_003526525.1 Lachnoclostridium phytofermentans
AGAAAGCGTAGAAGGAGAAACTTATGTGAACGTGAATGGTAAGGCATTTCAAGCTACCTTAACTCTGACTCAATTAGAAGAAAGACTTCGGGATTATGGTTTCTTTCGATGCCATCGTTCCTACATAATTAATATTCAAAAAATTAGAGAGATTATAAGTTATTCAAGAGGAAGCTATGTGCTCAAATTAAGTAATTATGAAAATGACCAAATACCATTATCAAGACAAAAGCTGGAAGAAATAAAAGAATTATTACATATTTAAGTGTAACTCACCACCTGGATAGCACAATTCGCCACCTTGAATGCACCATTAACCTGAAATTAAGCACATTTGGACTGGAATTTATCACAAAGAGCTAACGATTCCTTATAATATGGTTAGATGAATCAAAGGAGGAAAACGAATATGTATGCAATTGAGATGGAACATATCTCAAAAGACTTTGGTGAGAAAAAAGTCTTAAAAGATTTGAATATCAAAGTAGAGCAAGGAGAAGTCTTTGGATTACTTGGGCCATCAGGCGCCGGGAAAACAACCATGATAAAGATTATGACCGGACAGCTTAAAAGGACCAAAGGCAATTCAAGAATATTGGGGGAAGAGTCACTAAAACTTACTGATAAGATATACTCACAAATTGGAGTTGTATCAGATAAAAGCGGTGTATATGAAAGGATGAACTGCAACGAAAACTTAGAGTTTTTTGCAAAGCTAAACCAGGTTCCCAAAGTAAGAATTCATGAGGTATTATCAGCAGTAGGTTTAGGGAAGGAAAAGAAAACGAAAGCAAAGAAATTATCAAAAGGAATGAGCCAGCGCTTGAATTTAGCAAGAGCGATACTTCATAACCCTAAGATTTTGTTTCTTGATGAACCAACCAGCGGATTAGACCCAGCAACAGCTACGATGATACATAAGCTGCTATTATCGTTAAAAGACCAGGGAACGACCATATTTTTAACAACTCATAACATGGAGGAGGCTGCGAAACTCTGTAATCATGTTGCTTTATTAAATGAGGGAACCATTGTTGAATTTGGGGAACCTAAAGAACTATGTCGTAAGTATAACAAAGAAAATAAAATTACTATAACAACAAAGGATCGAACGGAGATTACGCTTTCGAATCATCCTTCGGATGCAGACAAGATTGCTGATTTACTACGTGAAGGAATGGTGGAATCGATCCATTCTTCAGAACCAAATTTAGAAACTGTGTTTTTAGCGCTAACAGGAAGGGGGCTGTTATAATGTCATTTCGCAGAATAAAAATCGTATATGGAAAACAGCTCAGAGATTTAACCAAAAATCCTACATTAGCTATTAGTTTTTTGGTGTTTCCATTGCTAGGCTTCTTTTTTTCTCAGATGGATATGCCCGCTGGAGAGGCTCGTATGATGGTGCGTCTCTATCTGCCGATGTATGTGGCAATGTGCGGTCTAATGGGAACAGGAAGTACTATGGCAGAAGAGAAGGAAAAGAATACGTTACGTGTGCTCATGATGTCTAATGTAAAGCCTGCCGAGTATATGGCAAGTATCTGTCTTTTTGTAGTAACGCTTCAATTCTTTGGTGTCGCATATTTTATATATTTAGGTGGTTTTCATGGTATTGAGATTTTAAGAACCGCAATCGTGGTACTACTTGGAAGTCTATGTACCATGGTGTTAGGTTCCACCGTTGGATTAATTGCGAAAACGCAAATGAATGCCAATTCCTATCTCACTCCGGTGATGCTGATAGTCGGAATGCTTCCTTCACTAGCTAGTTTAAATCGCGATTTATATCCAATTGCAAAATATATCTATAGTACACAAATGAGTGAAGCGATGACTAATATATCAAAACCGCTATCTTTAGAAACAATTATTATTATGATAGCGAATATGGCTATTTGCGTGGCAATCTTTGTTCGAGTTTATAAAAAGAATCGTCTTGATGATTAAGAGAGGTTATTATGAAATTAATGAAAGGTTAAGTAAATTACAGTCAGCCTTCTGGTTGAACTGCAACGAAAATCCGTCCAAATACAAGCAATACCCTTGACAAATCATAGGAATTCATTATATGATTAAGTGGTTTTGTAAAAATTGTTCGAAAATTACAATTAAAATAGAATTCTGTAATATTGGATGGAGGACTAGCTGTGATAAATCATGCTAAGGAAATAAAGAAGAGAAGAACGTTTGCAATCATTTCTCACCCGGATGCTGGTAAAACGACGTTAACAGAAAAACTACTTCTATACGGAGGTGCCATTAATCTGGCGGGGTCTGTTAAGGGTAAGAAAACAGCAAAACACGCGGTGTCTGACTGGATGGAAATCGAGAAGGAGCGTGGTATTTCCGTTACCTCCTCTGTAATGCAGTTTAATTATGGTGATTATTGTATTAATATTCTTGATACACCAGGACATCAGGATTTCTCGGAAGATACGTATCGAACCTTAATGGCAGCAGACTCTGCTGTCATGGTAATTGATGCTTCTAAGGGTGTTGAGAACCAGACTAAAAAATTATTTAAGGTATGTGTCATGAGACACATTCCTATCTTTACTTTTATTAATAAAATGGACCGAGAAGCTAGAGATACATTTGAATTATTAGATGAGATCGAGACAGTTCTTGGAATTAAAACTTGCCCTGTAAATTGGCCAATTGGTTCTGGAAAAGAATTTAAGGGTGTTTATGACAGAAGTACTCAGACGATTAGTAAATTCATCGCAGCTAATAATGGTATGAAGGAAGTTGAGACTGTTGAGGCTACTATCGGAGATTCTAGCCTTGATGATTTAATAGGAAAAGACCGTCATGATATTCTTTCAGAAGAGATTGAATTATTAGATGGCGCAAGTGCAGAGTTTGATCAAGAATTAGTGAATAATGGTGAATTATCCCCTGTATTTTTTG
>DPVV01000192.1:0-853 GCA_003526525.1 Lachnoclostridium phytofermentans
ACCTCTCCATGTACCCAAGGACCGAGTCTTAGGAATACGGAGATTCCGACTTTCTTGCACAAATTAACAAATAGCCTCAAATTACGGCATCCCTCAAAGTCAAAGATTCCCTCTTCCTCTTCGTGGTGGATCCAAATAACATAAGTTGACACAATAGTAAGACCGCCCGCTTTGATTTTACGCAGCGACTCCTCCCATAATGTCTCAAGATACCTGCTGTAGTGTATTTCACCCATAACAGGAAACCAGGGTCTGCCATCCCTAGTTAGATAGTGGCTGTTGTAGTCAAACTCATTATTCATGTCCAATTTCTCCTCATGTATATTGTTTCGTCAATTTGAATTTTCGCAGCATGCAATAAATCGGAGGTGCTGTTATGCTGACACCTATGGTCAGATACTTTTGCCTGCTGACAATATCTTTGATTTCATATAAGGTCCACTCATGCTCTGAAGGATGAATCATAATTTCTTTCTCTGCTTCCTCCGTACGGGCGAAGAGACGGATCTCTACATTCGTTGTATCTGTTCCCATAAACTCCGCTTCCAGCGTATAGTTGCAACCCTGTGTGATAGTTACCAACTGACTGATCTGAAAAGTAAAGTTCTTTGGTGCTTCCACGCGAAGCGCATTCTGCGGTGGAGCCGGAAATGGCTTTATAAACTCAGGATAAAGCTGTACCATCACCTGTTCATCCGCGCTTTCGATCGACCACTGCGTCAGACCTTCCTCCCAGTTAGTATCATGCAAGAGGTTTTCATTCTCTGGAAGGCTCTGTAGAATATGTACTGTTATTATAATGTTCTCTTCAACATCCTCTAGTTTTCCTGCAATTTCATACACACCCGGCTGT
>DPVV01000192.1:1012-7283 GCA_003526525.1 Lachnoclostridium phytofermentans
AGATACCAACCATTGTCTAGAGTCTCCATCTGCCAGCTTACCCTCTTCTTTTCGATTCTTCCATTATAAAAAAGAACGGATAGGACTTTTGGCAACTCCGGCGCTGTTCCTATTTCTACTGTTATCGGTACAGGTTCATAAACCTTCGCATATTCTCCATAACGCTTTTGTTGTCTTGTAAATTGAAATGATCTGATTCCTTCCATGACCTTCCCGCCTTCATCCAAAAGGCCCATGTTTTCCGACCAACCGCTCTGTCCAGGGCGGGGAAGGCACAAAGGCTCCCAATAATATACACCAAGCCCCCTATTCTCCGGCAGGGAAGCAACAATATTCATTACTAGATCCAGTACTTTCTTTTGTCCTTCCTTCGAGGCCGGTACACCGGCAATTCTCTCCTGAGCTTCATCAATAAACCCATTTTTACTTCTTCTCCACGCGTGAGCCGTTTCCACAATCATGATTGGCTTGTTATACTCCCTAGTAAGCCTTAGTAACGTTTCCCGCAAATCCGTAAAGTTCCCATGCCAAAATGGATAATAGGATAATCCTATAAGATCAAAGTCCATCAGTCCGCTCGCAATCGCTTTCGTAAACCATTCACTGATATAAAAATACCGGCCGCCCTGATCCAGATGGAGCATTACTTTTAGTACATTAGAATCTGCAACCGCCCTTGCACCACGAATCCCTGAATTGACCAGCCGTACCATAGCTGCATAATCCGGTAGTTCTCCATCCGGAAATAAAAGGCCGCTCCTGATTTCATTTCCAATCTGAACCTGATCTGGCAACACCCCTTCTGCTTGCAGGGATAACAGTGTGTCTCTTGTATAAGTATAAACTACCTCTTCCAGTTCTTCAAAGCTTAAATTTGCCCAGGCCTTTGGCTTATTTTGTTTGGCTGGATCCGCCCAGTAATCGGAGTAATGAAAATCAAGCATAAAGCTCATGCCATGGGCTTTGATTTTCTTAGCCATCTCTATCGTATGGGCAAGGCTGCAATACCCTTTAGATTCTGGAACACATTCAGGATTATTCCATATGCGCAACCGGATTGCATTCACGCCATATTTACCAATCAGTGCAAATGGTTCTATGATTGTATCGTCAAAATCCTTTATTTGCATACCTTCTTTTAATAATTCCGGTAGAAAAGAGATGTCCATTCCTTTATAAAAATCCGTCTGTTGATTGTTCATTTCCGTTCTCCTCAAATTCCATTCGTTGATTTTCTAAGTAATATCTCATAATCCATCTTCGTTTTTTGTACATATTCCTTTCCCATCAGGTAATTAATTAATTGCCTGCCAATCATATTTCCCACCTGTATGGCAGGAACATTCACCGCCGTAATTGCAGGAGAGAAACAGTTTAAATTGGAGCTGTTATATAGAGATGCAATTGCGATATCCTGAGGAATCCGATATCCATCCGCCTGCAGTCTGGAGGTTATTAGGGTACAGATGGTATCATCCCCGCAGACAATACATTCCACTTTTTTTGACATAATGTCGCTGATAATGGCATCTAGATTATCTTTCTTTAACGTACCAATATAAAATGCCTGATTGTTCTCCATGATTCCATTTTTTAAAAGTGCCTTGCAAAAACCGTCGCGCCTGCTTCTGTTTACGTTATACGTCAAATCCTCAACGATCAGTGCAAATTTGCTAAATCCCCTTCCAATCAGGAGTGAGGTCAGATGCTCTGTGGCTGCCTCATTATCAGTATCCACTTGAATTACATCATCATTTTCGCAGATGCCTGTGATTCCCGTGGGAAAATGAATATCAGTTAGATATTGCACCGCTTTATCATCCTCAAGGCTTCGAGTAAGAATAATGCCATCCACCTTTTCATTTTCAACAAGAGTTCGAATACCTGCGATATCATTCATCATTCCGATGATAATCAGTACATGATAGTCCAGAAGGGAAGCAACTTCACAAATTCCAAGCAGACAATCATGAAAATAGAGGCTTCCGCTTGAATATACATCAGCTGGAAGGACAACCCCGATATTGCGGCTTCTCGTTCCTCTTGTTTCTCCACTTGTTTTCAACATTCCCTGCTCTCTGGCTAAGGTTATGATTTGATCACGAGTTTTCTCTCCTATTCTGCCTTTGCCGGATAAAGCTCTTGATACTGTGCTCTTGGATACCCCTAATTTTATTGCAAGTTCATCCTGCGTCATATTTTAAGCCTCCTGGTACGGATTCATAAGTGGTGCACCTACTAAGGTGTACTTTGAAGGGCTGCTACATTTTGTAACAGCCCATACGTAGCTTATTGGTATTATTAGTTTTTGGCAACATATTCTGCTGCCTGTTTTTCCAGTTCAGCCTGGATATCACGTACACCGGCACTTTCCAGGGCTGCTTTTAGTTCAGCAATTGCCTTGTCAACATCATCCACCAATCCGTTCACCAACGGATCATAGTAATTACCTAGTGCAGCTTCCACAGCTGACACCTGTGTGGTAACCTTATTTGAGTCAAAGTTGAAGCCATCATAAGCATGCTCCGCCTTTATATTATTATTGAAACCTGCTAGCAAGGTGTCGTGAGTATCATCCAGTGCTGTTCTATTCTCGATACTCTCCGTTCTTGTTATATTGGCATTATTCCAGCCCCAGTTACAGTTGCTTGATACGCCATAACCACTTTCATCAATAATCTTATATTCTTTGTCGCCAACAGCCTCCCAATGCTTGCCTTTAATACCAAGCATAGCCAAATCATAGACTTCCGGATTGGTATAGAATTCATTTAATACCATCATTGCTCTTTCTTTATTCTTGCTACTTGCATTAATGGCAACACCGTTATTTATGTAAGAATTGACCTTCTTAGGCTGTGAAGATACCGGATCGCAGATGGTTACATTCCAATCTGGCTTCTCTGCATTTGCCTGCTTTGCATAAAGTCTGCAACTGCCAAGGTTCCATATCATGCTTGCGGTTCTTCCGGTAAGCAGACCGGTTTGTCTTTCATCATAGGAATTTAATATGTCAGGAGACCAGCTGCCTGCATCTGCAAGCTCTTTCATCTCTTTACAATACTTAGTAAATCCATCCCAGTCCAACAAATACGTAAATTTCAAATCGGACGGATCTTGTGTATGATACAGATACAGCTCTCCTGCCTTAGGAACTCCTCCTGTGGTGGACAAACCCTGTGACTGGAAATATTGATACCATGGACCACCCTGGCTTGCGTAAATACCATCTGCTGCACAAGCCTTATAGAAGCTCATCAATTCCTCCCAGGTTGTTATATTTTTGAAACCATACTTCTTCAACAAATCGCCACGAACCGCAATAACATCCTGCCCAAATTCATTCTGATAGTTGGGAACCATGTAGATCTGATCGTTAATCTTCGCTTGATTCCATGCTACTTCCGGAACTACCTTCCAGATATCCGGTGCATAGGTCTTAATAAATTCCTCAGACATCGGATAATAACCACCAAGTGCTGCTGTCTGCTCATAGTGACACCAGCTAGAGGCCGTGAAGATCAGATCAAAATTCTCCTGTGAGGAGAACAGTAAGGAATACTTGGTATCATGCTCTCCCCAGGACAGAAAATTCACACTGAGGGAACAATTCAGCTTCTGTTCCAGGATTTTATTAATCTTTCCATAAACCTCATCAAAATCCGGAGTCCTGTCACCGATCAGATACATCTTTAAGTCCACATGTTTCGAGGTGTCCACCACTCCTAAAGTATCGTTGTTTTCAGCCGCACCATTATTTGTGGCGCTTCCCGAACTAGTTTTCGTGTTATCCTTGGTATCTTTCGATGATCCGCAGCCGGCAAGCATGCTTATCAGCATGGTTACACCGAGTAGTAATGCCAACTTCTTTTTCAGACTTTTTTTCATAAAAACCTCCCTTTATATTTTTTATTTTATTACTAACCTTTGACTGCACCAATGGTAATACCCTGTACAAAATACTTCTGCACTAGGGGGTATGCCAGAATAATGGGGCCGGTAACTACGATGGTCAATGCCATCTTTAAGGTCTGTGTCGGTAAGGACATGGCATTGATAATAGAACTACTGACCGCATTGTTTGCTATCAGCTTTTTATAAGCTTCAATATTATTCACCTGCTGGTATAAGAAATACTGTAGCGGATATTTACTACCCGTCTTTATGTAAAGCATTGCATTATACCAGTCGTTCCAGTATGCAAGTGCAATAAACAATCCTACGGTAGCCAGTGCAGGTTTGATTAAGGGGATCACCACCTTAAATAGCGTTCGTACCTCTCCGCAGCCATCGATTTTTGCCGCATCGACCAACGACTCAGGAATTGCCATAATGTAACTCTTCATAATCAGCAGGTTATACACACTGAACAGGAGAGGAAGCAATAACGCCAGATAGCTGTCCTTTAAATTCAGGGTATTAGACATTAATATGTAGTAGGGCACCAAACCGCCACTAAACAGCGTTGTAAAGTAAAAGAAGAAGGAAAAGTAATTTCTCCACTCAAAGTCTTTTCTAGCCAGCACATAAGCTGTCATGGTCTGCAATATCAAGCCAGCTGCTGTGCCTGCAATTGTGAGACCAATGGTATTCACATAAGCACGCATTACAGTCATCGGTTCACGAAATACTGTCTTGTATGCCTCCAGACTAAAATCCTGCGGCAACAAGCTGAATCCGTTTTTTATGATTGCCGCTTCCGATGAGAAGGATCCCGATAAAATCATAAGAAACGGAACCAGACAAAACAGTGCGATTAAGCCGCAGAATAAGTAACCGATAATGTTCAGTGCAATTACATCAGGACCTTTTTTTATTTTTCCCAAACGCTTAACAGATTTCAACTTCTTCCCCCCCTAAAATAATGTATAGTCCTTATCATACAAGCCAACCAACTTATTCACAGCAAGGATTGTGATAAAGCAGAGAACGGACTGATACAAACCGATGGCAGCTGACATGCCGAAATTATTACTGCTGATCAGCGCGCGGAAGGTTAAGGTATCGATAACATCCGTATAGTTATAGAGGAGCCCGTTATTACCCACCAGATTATAGAACATATCAAAGTTTCCTTTGAAGATGCCACCGACGGATAGTAAAAGTAGGATGGTTGCAGTCGGCATGATCATCGGGATGGTTACTTTAAAAATTCTCTGGAACACATTGGCACCGTCAATTGCCGCTGCCTCATAGATTGAGGTATCAATTCCCATAATCGCTGCCAGATACATAACCGAACCATAGCCAATGTTCTTCCAGACATTAAAGAATACTAGAATAAATGGCCAAACTTCCGGCTTTGTATAGAATGAAATCTTTTTTTCACCAAAGAAGGTAATCAATCGGTTCATGAAACCATAATCTGAACTAAATATGTTAAACGCCATAACGCCGACGATAACCCAGGAAATAAAATAAGGTAAGAACATGATAGACTGAGAGATCTTGCGGAAATGCTTATTTCGTACCTCTGTAAGAAATATCGCCACTGCAATCTGAGTTATCATATTAATCGCAATAAACACTAGGTTATATAAAACTGTATTTCTCGTTACTAGGCCTGCTTGCCCGGATTTAAAGAAAAACTTGAAATTTTCCAAACCGTTCCAGGGACTACTCCAAATTCCACCAGCATAGTTATATTTCTTAAATGCCAACACAATGCCTGTCATCGGATAGTAAGCAAATATCAGCGTATAGATAACCGCAGGTGAAAGCATCAAAAGAAAGATTCGATACTTATACAGTTTTTTGAAGAAACCTTTTAACCCACTATTCTTCATGTCTCCTCCTCGATCTTCAGGTTGCACAATAAGTTGCGCTTATTTGTAATTTATTACTATATTTTTATTATACTTTCATACTAATTTAAATACAATTCACAATACATCTAATGTGAAGCAGGAAGAACTGTGCAATTTTAATATTTATTTGGTGACTTTGCGCAATCATTTTATCATATATTGCGCATCATTCTTTTCACTATTTCCTCTCAAAAAGTTGTAGAGGAAATGGAAAAAACAAAAATGTTGCAGCAGAAGCCTTGGACGCCTCTGCTGCAACATTTATTTTAATAACCCTCTTAACCTTTCATTACTCCGATAGTTCCGTGATAAATACCAAGAAGTATCCTGTTTTAGTTTCATACTTGAACTCATGCCTTATAAGTAGGTAGCTCTTACTCTTCTGCTTTTTGATAAATGTACCCTAAATTGTCTTTGCAATAAACTTTTCCCTTAGCTCCATTGATGATTGCCATACGGGGTGG
>DPVV01000192.1:7452-10928 GCA_003526525.1 Lachnoclostridium phytofermentans
CGCTCTTCCGATCTTAAAACTGACAAGATAGCCTCTTCATATGTGGTGTCTGTGTGGGTTTCAAAAAAGCAAGGACGGCCGAAAACAAATCCCTTGGCATATTGAAACCATCCAGCTTCTCTTAAATTCCAAAGACCAGTAAATAATTCTTCCGACTCTCTACTAAAGCTTTCTAAATACCATACGATCCCATCCTCTTTATATTTTTCTATAAACTGAGTCGTTTTATCATACTTTGTTCCGACAAGGTTTAGTAAAACATCAAGACACCCACCAAGAAATCTTCCTTCTATTAAGATTTCATCTTCATCACGAGCATTTCTCCAGCAAACTTCTTTGTCAGAATCATATCCTTCATATCCTGTTACCTTTTTCTTAAATCCATCCATGTAGAAGTCAAAGCTCTCTTGTTGTATGCCCTCCCCTTGTAACAGTTTTAGATTATTCTCTAAGGAGTGATGCCATTCTTCCATGCCGAAATCAGAAAAATTACACCCATACACGGTAGCAATATCGCAGCCAACGGTGACAGTATACAAAAGGCCCGTTGGATCAGAATATCCCTGCAACCATTTTGGATTCTTTACAAATTTATCATAATCAAGAAGTGGTAACATCTCTAGTAAATAATCTCCACCAGAGACCATTATGATTGCTTTCACCTCGTCATTTTCTAACAATTCTTCTAACTGCTCTTTACGCTCCATAGCAGAAGAACTACGGCTTTTAAAGCTAACTCTGGTATTTTTAGTCTCAAGAACTTTATAGCCGACCTTATCTAGCTGTACTTTAGCATGATCAAGTCTTACTGCATCCAATACATCTGGTTTTCCGTCAGAGCAAGCTGTAACTCCAATCGTATCACCTTTCTTTAATAATGATGGGTATATCATATCTTTCATCCTCCTAAAGCATACTATCTAATATTCTACCACCTATGAATTTGAGCCACAGGCAGAAATTTGTATGTGAAGTGTCTTTATTTCACACTACTTTAGTGTAAGCAATAATCTGATTTAATACAAGGAAGAAAAACTTGTTGTATCATTAAGTAAACATTAAAATATAATGAAAATGCTTGATTATTCAAAAAAATCTGGTATGATAGGTCTATAACAAATGGTTTCCATTTGTATCAAAATAAAATTTAATCCAATATCCAGTATAAGTGGGGGAGTAATTCACGTAAACTTTTGCTTACGCGGCAATTTCCAACATCATGGCTTCGTGCCTGGTTTGCCTTAGAGAATGAGACTCATGTATAACTTTTATTTTAAGTTATGCATGAGTTTTTTTGTTGCATAGTTGGTAAACACTATCAAATAGAAAGTAAGCTAAACTTCATTGTGGGCAAAACTTTATTATCAAAAACTTCACTTTGGATAAGTATGGTGTGACTATATTCATTGAAAATTTTCACCAAGATTAAATTTGAAAGATAATACATACGATGTTATCTAATTGCTATGTAGAAATCTACACTAATAAGAAAGGGAGATTTGAATGAACTATTACTTAAAATCTACTGATGATGTACTAAAAGAGATCAGGAGTCAATCGACAGGTCTTACATCGAAGGAAAGCGAAGAGCGTCTTTTAAAAAATGGTAAGAACAAGTTAAAAGAAGCGGAGAAAGAATCACTTATTGCTAGATTCTTTTCACAAATGAAAGATCCTATGACAATTATCCTGTTGTGTGCTGCTACTGTATCCGGTATCACTGCTGCCTATGCACACGAATCTTTCGCTGATGTATTAATTATTCTTGCGGTAGTAATCATTAATGCAATCCTAGGGGTAACACAAGAAAGTAAGGCTGAAAAAGCAATTGAAGCTCTTCAAGAAATGGCAGCTGCTACAAGTAAAGTTCTACGAGATGGTGTAATACAAAGCATTAAAAGTGAAGATCTAGTTGTCGGTGATGTCATTCTACTTGAAGCAGGAGATGCAATTCCTGCAGATGCAAGATTATTAGAAAGTGCCAGCCTTAAGGTGGAAGAAGCTGCCCTTACCGGCGAAAGTGTTCCAGTTAATAAAAAAATTGATAAATTAACCCTTGGAACAGAAAAAGATATTCCTCTCGGCGATAGAAAAAATATGGTCTATATGGGTAGTGTTGTCGTATATGGCCGTGGTACTGCTGTTGTCACTGCAATCGGTATGGATACTGAAATGGGTAAGATTGCAGATGCACTTGCTAATGCAAAAGAAGGACGTACACCATTACAAATTAAATTAGCACAATTAAGTAAAATCTTAACCGTACTTGTTGTTGGAATTTGTATATTCATTTTCGGATTTAGTTTATTAACTGCTGAAACCATTAATGGTGAGGTTGCCTTAAATACCTTTATGGTTGCCGTAAGTTTGGCTGTCGCTGCTATTCCTGAAGGCCTTGCTACTGTAGTTACTATTGTACTTAGTATTGGTGTTACCAATATGAGTAAGAAAAATGCAGTGATTCGTAAGCTAACCGCAGTAGAAACACTTGGTTGTGCACAGATTATCTGTAGTGATAAAACCGGTACTCTTACTCAAAATAAGATGACTGTAGTTGAGCACTTTGGAGAAAAAGAAGACTTATTAGCTACAGCAATGGCACTTTGTTCTGACGCTCAGCTAGATGAAACAAATAATGCAGTTGGTGAACCAACCGAATGTGCACTTGTAAATTATGCGACAAAATTATCTCTCAATAAAAATAAATTAAAAGAACAACAACCTCGTGTTGTAGAAGCTCCATTTGATTCAGTTCGTAAGATGATGAGTACCGTTCATAAGACAGCTGATGGAATTGTTCAATACACCAAAGGTGCTCCAGATGAAGTTTTAAAATGTTGTACTCATGCATTATATCAGGGTAAGGTCGTTCCATTAACAGATGCTATCCGTAAAGAGATTCTTTCAAAGAATAAAGAAATGGCAGATAAAGCACTTCGTGTTTTAGCTGCTGCATATAGAAATTATGAGAGTGTTCCAACCGATATTAACCCTGAGAGCTTAGAAAAAGAGTTAGTTTTCGTTGGTCTTACTGGTATGATTGACCCTATCCGTCCAGAGGTAGTTGGTGCAATTACAGAATGCAAAAAAGCTGGTATTCGTCCTATTATGATTACTGGTGACCACCGCGATACTGCTGTTGCTATTGCAACACAGCTTGGAATTATCAAAGAAGCAAAAGAAGCTATCACTGGTGCAGAATTAAATGAAATCTCTGATGAGGCATTTAAAAATGAAATCGAAAGTTATTCTGTATACGCTCGTGTACAGCCAGAACATAAAGTTCGTATCGTAAATGCTTGGCGAGCAAAGGGCAAGATTACTGCAATGACCGGTGACGGTGTTAACGATGCTCCAAGTATCAAATCTGCTGATATTGGTATTGGTATGGGTATTACAGGTACTGACGTTACAAAGAATGTTGCTGATATGGTACTCGCAGATGACAACTTCGCTACAATTGTAAGATCGGAAGA
>DPVV01000502.1 GCA_003526525.1 Lachnoclostridium phytofermentans
CTTTCGGATTATCTTTTACTTCTAAGTAATTAGTTAACTAGATTATCTATTACTTTTTAGCAAATAGCCAACCTATTAGCCTTCTGTCTTCATTGCTTCTATCGCACTAATTTTCGTAGCACGTCTAGCAGGAATATATCCTGCAATTACACCAACTAAAATTGCAAATCCTGTTGCTAGAAGAGGAAGCCACCATGGAATCTGTGAAAAATTTGTTCCAGTTCCATCAACATACCAGCCATTTCCAGGGATGATGCTGGCGATTAATTGACCACCATATTTATTTACAGCCCAAGAGGCCAAGTAACTAAATGCAACACCAATACCTCCACCAATCAGACCAATCATACCTGCTTCGAATAAAAACAGCTTTTTAACATCACGAACTAGGCAACCAAGTACTTTCATGACACCAATTTCCTTTGTTCGCTCATAGATGGACATAATCATTGTATTTGCAATATTGATTGCAGAGACAAGCATTGCGATTAAACCGATACCAGCAAATACATTCTTTAACATATCAGCTGTTTCAATCATAGGGCCAAGTGTCTGCATAGCACTATAGGCCTGCAATCCTAACCCTTGAATCTCTTCTACAATTTTCGTTACATCACGGATATTATCTGCATTTACCCAAGCTTGAGAATAATTCGTTATTGACTTCATTGCTTTTTTTCTATCCTCAACCTTTAATGTATTAGCATACTTTGTATATATTTCCTTAAAGTAGTCAATATCCATAAAACCACTATAGGAATACATCGTATTTTCATCGTTCACAAAGTATGCGTAATTCTCATTAACCGAAACTTTATACGGGCGCTTCTTATCATTCTGCGGATATTCTGTGAAAGAGAAGGTCACTTTATCTTTTGTTAAATCAATCGTCTTGCTCCTTCCAGACCTAGATGACCAGTCGTAAAATTCTCTGAGGCAATTAGAGCCCAATAAGATTTTTGTTTTATCATCCTTTGATGGATAGGTCCCGTCATCTAACATAGGAATTCCAAATTCCTTAAGTACGGAAAAATCTACTACCATTAAATCAAGCCAAGATTGGTATTTTCCACTCGTTGGTGTTACGTTTTTATTGATAACTGGGGATACAAATTTCACATTCTTAATCTGTCTTATCTGGTTAATCATATCATCGTCAAGTTGAACTTGCTTTTGATTACCACCATCGGAGGATGAGGAAACATAGTATCCACCATTGCCACCAGTAGGAAAAACATTGATTAAGGATAGGCTGCCATTTGACATGACAGCTTGCTCATATACACTATCAATTCCGATACCAATGGAAATCATAACTACAATTGAAATTGTACCAATTACCATACCAACGACTGTTAACGCAGTTCTTGCTTTTCTTCGAAATAGGTTACGCAAACCCATTTTTAACAAATCACTAATCTTCATACAAATCAAATCCTTTTTTGATTCTTTTCTTAGCCAACAAGATACCGATTACTACACTAATTACTAAAGTAACTGAAGTGATTCCAATAACAAAAGGCCAACTTGACATTACAGTTCCTTTTGGACTAATAACTGGTACTTCTCCAATCATATCTCCACCACCCATGGAACCATCAAAGGAGCCTTCTCCCATTCCACCGGTTGTAATACCCTCTGAGCCATCTAGATTTCCACCTGTTGCACCATCTACCGCTCCGTCAACTGCACCGTCTACTGCTCCATTTGTTGTTCCATCACCAGTACCTGTCGTGCCTTCTGTACCTTCGATATTATCTCCATCAGAACCTTCAACATTACCGTTTACGCCATCCGTAGTATTGTCACCAGTTCCTCCATCAGAGACTTCCTGATTTTGTATTGTTCCATCAGACTCTGGGGTGCTACTTGAACCATCAGCTGAACCGTTACCGATTACTGTTTGTTGCAAAAATTCTATCTTAACCATGTTACCTCATCTCCTTTCTTAGATATTACTGTCTTGTTTTTGAAGCTTTCTTTTTTGAATCTTAATTACTACCATGCGAGCAACTGGAATGAATACCACCAAGATAGCAATCTGAATCACTATAAATACCCAGGTAGACATAATATCCTTAGGCGTATTTGCATTTGGATCAATTTGCACAGTTGGTACATCAATATCTGGTTGAGTTCCTGGATTATAACTTCCATTTACCATAATATCTTTAAATTCATAAGGATGAGATACCTCTTCTCCTGTACTATCCTCAAATAAAATGTATAAAGTACCAGAAGCCGCTCCTTCCACATTAGGCATAACCGGTATCTCTACATACTCTGGACTACCTGGTGCTATTGTTCCAAGGTAAAAAGTTGTTCCACCATTATCTAATTTAAAATCACCGTCTAATGAGAATCTTACGTTATTTAACGGAGATTTACCCATATTAATAAATTCGAATGTCATTGAACTTGTAATACCAACTGTTGGCATCTCACCATACATACCTACAGTAAAATTCTGAATCGAAGGTCTTAAATTCTCCATAGCCTGAAGTTTTAATTTATCTGATGTTTTTACTCCACCTGCTTCTTGATCTACCTTGCTCATTCCATCGTACTCATATTCGAAGGTAAGTTCAATTTCATAAGCTCCTGTTGTAACATCTGATTTCACTTTCATATTCATTGTCTGTTCGTATTCAGCACCTGGTCCAATGCTTGGAATGTAAAAGCTGTTACTACCTTGAGTCGCTGAAAATACATTTTCTGCCTGTGTTACAGTAACTTTAATGTTCTTTGCAGACTTTGACATATGAGTGTTTTTAATATGGAAAGTAAAATCAAATGTAGATCCTGCTTTTAGTTCTTCCTGGTCTACAGTATATCCACTAATAATAAGCTTTGGCTTACTGTTGGAGTCATTGATGACATTTAAGATATAAATAGGAGTTTTTATGGCTTTCTTGGATCCATTTCCATCCACGTAGTCACATCCGATTGTTAATGTATTTAAACCTTCCGTAATATTTGCTCCTACCTTAAAATCAAGAGTTACTGTTCTTGTCTCTCCTGCTTTTAATGAACCAATATTTCTAATAGCTTGAGAATCAAGTGGCTCAAATCCTGCACTACTTAATTCCTGGCCAGATAATGAAACATCAGTAATTGTAGAATTACCATTATTTTGAACATTAAATGTTACGGACAGTCTATCTCCTACTACTGGAGAAGATGGGTTCTGTACTGCTCCACTTATCACTACTTCTCCGGTTTGCTCCGGTACCTCTGGTTTAATTACAGTAAGGTATGTCTTAGTAACAGCAGAACGGGTTTCTCCTTGACTGTCTGTATAGGTAACCTGAACTGATATTTCTTGTAAACCTGCGGTTGCAGTATCTGTAACTAATAGAGGTATCGTAAAATTACGCTTTCCACCGACTGCAATATCAGCTAATTTAATACCTCCGGCTTCATGTTTTGGAATAACACCATTTGTTACGCCAACACCATCAGCAATTGATACTACAACATTTGTAGCCTTTTGCTTACCGATATTTTCAAGGATTCCTTTTAGCTGATAAGAAGAGCCAGTTAAAACCTTATCATTCACTGAATTACTAGTAATCGTTAGTTTTGCATTCTCAGAAACTTCTGTACTTGTTTTTTTCAGAGTTATGTAAATACTCTTGGTTGTATTCTCTTCTTTCTTTTCAATATTTTTAAAAGCAAAAGTAGCTGTAATTGTCTGAAGGCCTTCTTTTGCTGTAGGTAATACTTTCACTGGTACCTTTATTGTTTTACTCTCTCCAGCTTTTAAGTCTCCAACCTTAATACTCTCAATCGTATAACCTGGAATCATTCCACTATTTGCGTAATCTAATTTCACATAAGTATTATATGCTGCAATTTCACCTTCATTTTTCACTACAAAGGATAAATCAAAGCTATTTCCAATGGCAGCTGCATCCTCGTTATAGGAAATCTTATCAATCGTAATCTGAGTTGGAGCCTTTTCCTTGGTAACTCTAACTGTTAATGGTAAGGAAGTATTAACTGTTGGATATTGACCATTCACCTCATCAAATTCAAGGCTAGTGTATTCCAAATTGATATTAAGGTCATATATACCAATACTAGCACTATCTTTCATAGTGATATCAAATTCTAAAAATGCTCCATCTATCGTACTAATTCCTTGTACTTCGCCAGTCACATTTTGATTTGTAATTATAACATCACCAGCTGTAAATGGTGCATCAGTTCCTGGTTTAGCGACAATTTGAGGTTTTGTTATATAAGTTCTAGTAGCGACAACTGGAACCTTAACATGCGTTACTTCCCCAGGATTTGCTTCAATCACTTTTTTCTTATTATCACTTAATTTAATATAGACCTTATCCGAATCAGCTTTTACGGTGACTGAACTTCCGAATCCCGCAAGAACCATGGAACAAATCAGAAATAATGCCAATAACTTCTTCACTTTCATTTCTCATCCCTCTTCTTTCATATTCTTTTCATATTTAAAAACCATGCCTCTCAAAAGTTGTGAAAAGCTTTATTTTCACACTCATCAGACTATAAGGTCTTTTTTCACCCGCATTCCTAG
>DPVV01000256.1:0-1166 GCA_003526525.1 Lachnoclostridium phytofermentans
AAGCACTCGATTAAAATTTGAGAACCGGTTAATAACATACTGCACCTCTTTCTATAGTATCATTTTTATCAATTTTTTAAACAGCCAGCGAAGAACGATACTTTCGCGTTCTTTCACAGAATACGGTCACAAACACTCCTATTAGTAAATTTCATCTCAACTCTTATCTTACTTAACACGTGGAACTTCTAAAATTGCTCCACGATTTCCTGAGGTAACCATAGCAGTATAACGTGCAAGGTAACCAGTCGTAACCTTTGGCTCTCTTGGACTCCAATTGGCTCTTCTTCGTTCTAGCTCCTCGTCTGATACTACGAAGTTTAGAGAATTATTCGGTATATCAATTTTGATAATATCTCCCTCAACAATGAGAGCAATATTACCACCAACCGCTGCTTCCGGTGATACATGACCTATCGATGCACCTCTGGATGCACCTGAGAAACGACCATCTGTAATTAATGCGACAGAAGCACCAAGTCCCATACCTGCAATAGCAGAGGTAGGGTTTAGCATTTCTCTCATACCAGGTCCACCTTTTGGTCCTTCATATCGAATGATAACGACATCCCCCGCAACAATTTTTCCACCCTTAATTGCATCGATTGCATCCTCTTCACAATCGAATACTCTTGCAGGACCTTCATGCACCATCATCTCGGGTGCTACAGCAGAGCGTTTTACTACACCGGAATCTGGTGCCAGATTACCCTTTAACACTGCTATCCCACCAGTTTGACTATATGGATTTTCAATTGGACGAATTGTATCAGGGTCTTTATTTACACAGCCTTCGATATTCTCCTTAATGGTCTTACCGGTACAAGTAATTAAATCAGTATACAATAAGCCCTTCTTATCAAGCTCATTCATAACTGCATAGACACCGCCGGCTTCATTCAAATCTTCCATGTAAGTGTGACCAGCCGGAGCAAGGTGACATAAATTTGGGGTCTTTGCACTGATCTCATTTGCGATATCTACATTTAAATCAACTCCTGCCTCATGAGCAATTGCTGGTAGGTGTAACATACTGTTTGTAGAACAACCAAGTGCCATATCGATTGCCAGCGCATTAAGGAACGCCTTCTCGGACATGATATCTCTCGGACGAATATTTTTTTCAAAAAGCTCCATAATCTTCATACCGGCATGCTTTGCAAGTC
>DPVV01000256.1:1311-7805 GCA_003526525.1 Lachnoclostridium phytofermentans
TTGCAAGTCGAATACGCTCAGAGTATACTGCAGGAATTGTACCATTTCCTTTCAATCCCATTCCTAAGCCTTCAGTTAAACAGTTCATACTATTTGCTGTATACATTCCAGAGCAAGATCCACAGGTTGGACAAACTTTATTTTCAAATTCTGATACTTCCTCATCTGTCATCTTTCCAGCTGCATGAGCACCAACTGCCTCAAACATACTGCTAAGACTTCTCTTCTCTCCATGGACGCGACCTGCAAGCATTGGTCCACCACTTACAAATATGGTAGGAATATTTACTCTTGCCGCTGCCATAAGTAAACCAGGAACATTCTTATCACAGTTTGGAACCATGACTAAAGCATCAAAACTATGTGCCATTGCCATTGCCTCGGTAGAATCGGCAATCAAATCCCTTGTTACTAGGGAATACTTCATACCGATATGTCCCATCGCAATGCCATCACATACTGCAATCGCTGGAAATACGATTGGTGTTCCTCCTGCCATCGCAACTCCTAATTTCACTGCTTCTACTATCTTATCCAAATTCATATGTCCTGGTACAATTTCATTATAAGAACTTACAATACCAATAAGTGGTTTTTCTAGTTCTTCCTTGGTTAATCCCAACGCATTAAATAAAGATCGATGAGGTGCCTGTTGCATCCCTTTGGTTACTGCATCACTTTTCATATCTCTACACACCTTTCTTTCTATAATTTCTTTATTCTTAATTTCAACCAATCACTACATTTCAAACATAACTTATAAGGACTTAATGGATACGCAAGACTATAAATTTAAGTCATAAATTAGAACAAACTTAGATTCCTAATGACTCTATCTTAAGTACAAATACATTCGTTTTGACAAACCCGCAAAATAAATTTACCCTTAGATAATAAAAAAACGCCCGCCATAAGCACGTATGCTTAGGGCGAACGTAATATCCGTGGTACCACCTAATTTCAGAATTTCTTCTGCTCTTTACGGTACAGGCTGCTCCTTATTAGCAAAACCAATACTGTTTCCTTTTAACGGTGGACATCCGTTGAAGCCTACTAAGTAACTACTGTTCGGTTCAAAGCTCCGAGGCTACTTCCCGGTACATAAACACTCCTGTACCACATGGCTACAAGTTATCTTTCACCACTACTACGAATCTCTCGAAGACTTTCACCAGCCGTCTCCTCTCTTTGCTTCGATTCCGTAAGTACTCCTCCTCATCAACGCCTTTAAACTATTGAGTTATGTATTCCGTTTTAACCAAAACTCTCCAAAAATTCTATTTGTATTGCAAATTAGTGTAGCAGAACTTTATTTTAAAGTCAACTATCTTTTCAATATTATTATTTTATAGGAGACATAACTTTTAATATAAAAACAAGCTCTAGTTATAACTAAAAAGAGTTAAGAAAACTTAAGTAATTCTGCTTTCCTAACTCTTTTTTCTACTTTTATTTAGCGTATAGCTCAATAATCTTTATTAAAAGCTCAACTACTTTCTCCATTGCATTGACAGAGACATACTCATATCGTCCGTGATAGTTTTCGCCTCCAGTACAAAGATTTGGACAAGGAAGACCCATAAAGGATAGACGAGCACCATCAGTACCACCACGAATTGGAACGATCGCCGGTGTAATCTCTAGTGCCTCCATAGCTTCCTTGGCACGATCAACTAAATGCATATGTGGTTCCACTTTTTCTTTCATATTATAATAGTTATCTTTTAGCTCAACTGAAAAAGTATCCTTCCCATATTTCTCATTTAAAAACTCGCAAACTCTAGAAAATAACTTCTTCTTTTCTTCAAACTTTACTTTATCATGATCCCTTATAATATAATAGAGTGTTGCAGAATCAACAGTACCCTCTATCTTATCCAGATGATAAAATCCTTCATAACCTTCTGTATATGCTGGGTTTTCAGATACTGGAAGCATCTGATGAAATTCCATACCAAGTGAAACTGCATTCTTCATTTTCCCTTTTGCATAACCTGGATGAATACTTGTTCCTTGTATCCTTAACTTTGCACCTGCAGCATTAAAGTTCTCATATTCAATTTCTCCAAGTGTACTACCGTCAACGGTATAAGCAAAATCTGCTCCGAATCCTTCTACATCAAAGAAATCCACTCCGCGGCCGACTTCTTCGTCAGGGGTGAAACCAATCTGAATGGTTCCATGTTCAATTTCTGGATGAGTTAATAAGTACTCCGCCATTGTCATGATTTCCGCAATACCCGCTTTATCATCGCCACCTAACAAAGTGGTTCCATCCGTTACTACTAAATCTTCACCTTCGTTATTCTTAAGCTTTGGAAATTGTTTTGGGGACATTACAATTCCTAATGCTTCATTTAATACAATATCACCACCATCATAGTTCTTCACTACTCTAGGCTTAGCATTTTCTGCAGTTAGAGCTGGCGCAGTGTCCATATGGGCAACAAATCCAAGGGCAGGTACTTTCTTGGTTGTTGTTGCTGGAATAGTAGCATACACATAGCAATGCTCACTCATCCGAACATTCGTAGCTCCTAACGTTTTTAGTTCCTGCTCTAAAGCCTTTGCAAGTATCCATTGTCTATCTGTACTTGGTACAGTCTCTTGATCATCCTCCGAAGTTGTATGATAGCTAACATAATTTAAAAAACGTTCTAATACTTTTGACATGTTGACCTCTTTCTGGCATTTAACACCCTTTTATTTAAAATAATTCTTCTCAAATATAAACTCTAAAAGTATGTTGTAATCACATTATCTACAATAAATCTCTATTCTTAAAATTTATGCTTCGTTTATGAAGCTACAACATTAATAATACTTATTTTTAATCCTTCCTTCGAAACGAAAATACTGATTCTACTTGAAATAGAGATATGACCTTTCGAATGTTAAGCTACATATCTACTATAGTATAAACGAATTGTTTCACTCCTATGTCACATCAATTTTCAAATTATCTGTATGATAAATTCTACTACAATTTGTAAGTCTACGCAAGTAATGTGTCGTTAACGATACGATAACTTGCAAACACCCAAAAATAAGTAGAACTAGGAATGTGCCAAACCAAACAAATTAATTTCATTTTATTAAGTCAAAGCGGATATCCACAATCCGTTTACACTACTTGCTCATAACCTCATTGCCTCTACGTGGTATTTAAAAAGCTATTGTAAAGCTGTCGATGTCTAATATGCATCAGCTTTACAATAGCTTGCTTAAACTCTCTATTTCAGGTCCTGGTAAAATCTCCCTGATTTTTATTGCTATTATTACTATTTAAAATAAGATACACCAGATTCAAAAATATACTGATTCTGATCACCAAAAATATTTAAAGCAACTCCATCTCCACGACGTTCGGAGTGAGCCATCTTACCAAGAACACGGCCATCTGGACTTGTAATACCCTCAATTGCGTAATAAGAACCGTTTGGATTATAGTCTTCCTCCATGGTTGGATTTCCATTCACATCAACATATTGAGTAGTGATCTGTCCATTAACAGCAAGTTTCTTAAGCCACTCCTCATTCGCAACAAATCGTCCTTCTCCATGAGAAGCTGGAATGGAGTAAACGCCACCAAGTTCTGCCTTCATTAACCAAGGAGATTGATTCGATACCACTTTCGTATACACTGATTTTGAAATATGACGTCCAATGCTATTCATCGTTAAGGTTGGTGAATCTACTGTTTGTGGCACAATCTCTCCATATGGAACTAACCCAAGTTTAATCACTGCTTGGAAACCATTACAAATACCAAGTACTAAACCGTCTTTTACTTTTAAAAGGTCATTCACCGCATCACTAATACGAACATTACGAAAAGCTGTGGCAATAAACTTTCCAGAACCATCTGGCTCATCACCAGCGGAGAATCCACCTGGGAACATAAGTATTTGAGCTTCCTCAATCGCTTTCTCAAATGCGTTCACAGACTCCATGATACTTCTCTCGTCTAAGTTCTTAAATACTACAGTCTTAACCTCTGCACCAGCTCGTTCAAAGGCTCGTAAGCTATCATATTCACAATTTGTTCCTGGGAAGACCGGAATAAATACTTTTGGTTTTGCTACCTTATTCTTTGCTACATAGATTGTCTTTGCATCAAAAAGGTAGCATGGAACCTTTTCTTTTTCCACTCTTTCTTCCATATTAGAGCGTGTTGGGAATACCTTTTCTAACGTGTTTGACCATTCGGATAACGCTTCTTCCATCGTAATGGATACTTCTTTATAAGTAAAAGTGCGTGTATCTGTAACGGTACCTACCATCTGGTATGAAATATTTAGAGCATCTAATTTTTCTATATCTGATTCTCTTACCTCTGCTACGATATCTCCGTAGGCAGGCGCAAATAAATCTGATTCCATTAAATTAGCGTCAAAATCAACTCCAAACTGATTACCAAACGCCATCTTAGAAACACTTTCAGCGACACCCTTAGCCCCTAGCGCGTATGCAGATACGATAACCTTCTCATGGATTAATTTCGTAATAGCCTGATATAAATTTTGTAACTGTTCATATACAGGCAAATCATAGGAATCCCTCTCTATAGAGAAACGTACTAAACGATTACCTACCTTTTTTAATTCCGGAGTTACTACCTCATTTGCATTCGCAACATCAACAGCAAAAGATACTAAAGTAGGTGGTACATCAATGTCATTGAATGACCCTGACATACTATCCTTACCACCGATTGATGGAAGCCCCAGCTTCATCTGTGCATCATAAGCACCAAGTAATGCTTTTAATGGTTCACCCCAACGACGCGCATCATTACCAAGCCTTCTAAAATACTCCTGGAAGGTAAAACGAATCTTTCTATGATCACCACCTGCTGCCACGATTTTAGCAACAGAAGAAATTACTGCATATACTGCACCATGGAAAGGACTCCAGCTACTTAGGTAAGGATCATAGCCATAACTCATCATCGTTACGGTGTCACATGTACCACGAAGAACAGGAAGCTTTGCTACCATGGTCTGTACAGGAGTTAACTGAAATTTACCACCATATGGCATCGTTACCGTAGCTGCACCGATGGAGCTGTCAAACATCTCTACTAACCCTTTTTTGGAACAGATGTTTAAGTCGGAAAGCATTGATAACCACTGCTCTTTGATAGAGTTATCAACCTTTTCACTCACTCCATCGCTTAGAGTTTGCCCCTTAGAAGTTTCTTCCGAGGAAGAGTTAGACATGTAACCTTCTCTATGTTTCTTTACATCCCTTGCAGCAGGATAGGAAGCACCAGTTTTAAAATAGTTCTCCTCTACCCTTGGCATAGTTACAACTGCAGTTGCCTCCTGATGTGCACCATTGGTATCTAAGAATTTTCTTGAGATATCAACAATCACTTTTCCACGCCAGCTAAGTACTAATCTTGGCTCATTCGTAACAACTGCTACTTCCACAGCCTCAAGATTTTCCTCCATTGCAAATGCAAGCATCTGTTCTACGTCATTTTTATCTACAACAATGGCCATACGCTCCTGAGATTCAGAAATCGCAAGTTCTGTGCCATCTAAACCGGCATACTTCTTAGGAACCTTATCTAAGTCGATGCGAAGTCCATCTGCTAATTCTCCAATTGCAACAGACACACCACCTGCACCAAAGTCATTACATTTCTTAATTAACTTAGATACTTCTTCACGACGGAATAGTCTCTGTAATTTACGCTCGGTAGGTGCATTTCCTTTCTGTACCTCTGCACCACAGGTCTGGATGGATTCTGTTGTGTGTACTTTAGAGGAACCCGTAGCACCACCACAGCCATCACGACCAGTACGACCACCCATTAAAATAATAACATCACCTGGCTCAGAATTTTCACGAATCACATTCTTTCTTGGTGCAGCACCCATGACAGCACCAATTTCCATTCGTTTCGCTACGTAGTTTGGATGGTAGATTTCATCTACTAAACCAGTCGCAAGACCGATTTGATTTCCATAAGAGCTATAACCTTTCGCAGCTCCTGAAACAATCTTTCTTTGTGGAAGCTTACCTTGTAATGTATCTTTTAGAGATACCGTTGGGTCAGCTGCCCCAGTTACTCTCATAGCTTGATATACATAACCACGTCCGGATAATGGATCACGAATTGCTCCACCAAGACAAGTTGCTGCTCCACCAAATGGTTCAATTTCTGTCGGATGGTTATGGGTCTCATTCTTAAAAAATACCAGCCATTCTTCAGTCATACCATCAATTTCAACCGGAACTACAATAGAACAGGCATTGATTTCATCGGAAACTTCCATATCCTCAAGCTTTCCGTCTGCCTTTAGCTTCTTCATCGCAAGCAATGCAATGTCCATTAACGAAATGTACTTATCATCTCTACCTTTATAAAGGATTTCTCTATTTGCTTTATAATCTTCATATGCAGCCTTAATTGGCTCCTTATAATAACCCTCTTCAAAATCTACCTTGGCTAATTCCGTTAAGAATGTAGTATGACGACAATG
>DPVV01000256.1:7934-8789 GCA_003526525.1 Lachnoclostridium phytofermentans
GCAATAAGTGTCTAGAACACGAATTTCTGTGATTGAAGGGTCTCTCTTTTCTTCCACTTTAAAATAATTTTGTATATGCTTAAAATCAGCAAAAGTCATGGCTAAATTTAAAGATTCATATAAGGAAAGAAGCTTCTCCTCGTCTAAGTTTTGAAAACCACTTAAATAGGATACATCCTCCGGTACCTCAAACTCTATCATTAAAGTTTCTGGTTTTACTTCATCTATCTCCCTAGAATCCACAGGGTTAATGCAATATTGTTTGATACGATCAAAATCTTCTTCCCCTAATGTACCACTTAATACATAAGTTGTTGCAGAATGAATGATTGGCTCTTCTTTTTCATTTAAGAGCTTTACACACTGTTCCGCAGAATCTGCACGTTGATCAAATTGCCCAGGGAGATATTCTACGGAGAATACTCTATCCCCTACTACGTATGGAAACTTTTCCTCATATAAATCATCAACCGGTGGCTCTGAAAACACAGTACCGAGTGCTTTTTTATAAGTTTCTTCACTTACATTCTCTATATCATAACGGATTAAAACACGCACATTTGTAAGTGTCTTAAGCCCTAAATAACTTTTAAGCTCTTCTTTTAGCTCTTTTGCACGCACTGCATAAGGTACTTTTTTCTCAACATATACTCTTTTGACACTTCCCACGTCATTACCTCCGTATATTTTTTTAGGTTTTTGTGTATACTTCCTCTTTTTTGGTTATATTTATTATAGCATAGGCGTATTTATAAATGAAATTAATATATATGAAATATTTCATTAGGTGAACTAATAAAGCTAACTAGTATACTGTCTGATTAAGGATGCAGTAACTTTAGTTAATGATACAGT
>DPVV01000256.1:8907-15398 GCA_003526525.1 Lachnoclostridium phytofermentans
GTTAATGATACAGTCACTTTCTTTAATGATACAGTCACTTTCGTTGATGATACTGCAACTTTAGTTAATGATACAGTCACTTTCGTTGATGATACGCAACTTTTAGTTAATGATACAGCAACTTTCAGTTAATGAGTCAGTACACTAGACAATTTTGCATGTCTATAGTACAATATGTATACAATTTTATAGGCTAGAATTTGGAATGCTATAAAATTGTGTGACTTATTTATCTAGTCCAAAACGCAAAAAGCTATTTCACCCCTACAGTCTTTGTAAGGGAAAACCAGCATGCGTATTTTGAATTCTGTTGAATACTCGGAGGAAATCATATGCTTTACTCAATTTTTGATAACTTGTCAGGCAAAAGTATTACTTTTGTAGGGTTATTGCTAGCTTTCTTAATTACATGTATCTTACTAAAGGTACTACAGAACATTCTACCAAGGGATGGTGGAAGAGCTTACGCGGTAAATGGTGGGTTATCTCAAGGGAAGCCTCGCGGTGCAGGACTTGTTTTTATCCTAGTATTCGTTGTAGCTACATTGCTATTCGTTCCAATCTCCAGAGAACTAATCATATATCTTCTCATGATTATTGCTGCTATGATGAGTGGTTACTTAGACGATAGCTCAAAAGCACCTTGGGGTGAATATAAAAAAGGGTTGATTGACTTAATTATCGCACTTGTGTGTGCTGTTACTTACGTGAATTTTAATGGCAGTACCTTAACAATTCTAACGACTGGTACTTCATTTGAACTTAATCCTGTCCTTTACGTGTTACTTGCAATGTTATTAATTTGGGTTTCTATTAATGTAACCAATTGTACCGACGGAGTAGACGGGCTTAGTGGCAGCATCGGTATTGCTACGACTTTTACATTTTACCTTGTGTTTGTTTCAATTACAGAAAACCAAGATTATGCTTTAATTTCTTTACTCATGATTGCTTGTATTCTTGGTTACCTATGGTTTAATGCTTCTCCAAGTAAGTTGTTAATGGGAGACGCTGGTTCCAGAGCAATCGGATTGTTTATTGCAATAATTGCTCTTAAAACAGGTAGTCCATTACTTTATATTCCTGCTGCCATTGTTTTTATCATCGACGGAGGACTTGGTTTGGTGAAGGTTGCTCTTCTTCGTTTCTTTAAGATTAAGATTTTAGCAAATACAAGAACACCAATCCATGACCATGTTAGAAAAAATCTAGGTTGGTCCGATACACAAACTGTATTCCGTTTTATCACTATACAGGTTATGGTATCCTTTATCGTCCTTTATCTGGTGTTATAGTAGGAAACGAACTTATAGAAAGGGGAAGGCGCATTGGATATTAATTATGAGTTATATAAAGTATTCTATTATGTTGCGAAAACACTTAGCTTTAGCGAAGCTGCTGCTGAATTATTCATCTCTCAATCTGCGGTTAGCCAATCCGTAAAAGTATTAGAAAAACGACTGAATCAGGTACTCTTTATACGTAGTACCAAAAGAGTAAGTCTTACCAAAGAAGGCGAGATGCTCTTTAAGCATATAGAACCAGCCATTAATTTAATCAGCCGAGGTGAGAATCAACTCCTAAACTCTACTCCAGCAGGTGGTATGCAATTACGAATTGCCGCAAGTGATACGATTTGTAGATATTTCTTAGTACCATATCTAAATAATTTTCACAAATCCTATCCTGAGGTACATATTCGTATTATTAATGGTACCTCACTAAAATGCGCAGAGCTACTTGAAACAAATCAAGTGGATTTAATTGTTGTCAATTCTCCTAACTCTGCATTAAACAATAACTTAAATATTCAAGATGTTACTACCTTTCGAGACGTCTTTGTTGCAAAACCAGAAGCCTTTCCACTTACCAATCATAAGCTTACGTTAACAGAGCTTCAGAAGTTACCTATCCTTATGCTTACGAAGCTCTCTACGACAAGCGCCTTCCTTCATAATTTGTTCTTACAACAATCCTTGGATTTGGTGCCTGCTATAGAACTTAGCAGTAATGATTTGTTGATTGATTTAGCTAAAATTGGTCTTGGCATCGCATTTGTACCGGATTTTTGTATCAATAATATCAACTCCTCAGAACTTATTACGTTAGAAACAGCGGATGAGATGCCGGAGCGAAAATTAGTTGTAGCTTACGATGATAGCCTACCACTATCTGAGCCTGCACAGTTTTTTATCAATTCAATGTTAAACAAACTATAAAATATTAGAGATTAATTACAGAGTGCATAAAACAACAAGGGTGATATAAATTTTCGTTACCAACGAAAAACTTATATCACCCTTGTTGTTTCCTATATCAATCTCATATACAGCATAATATTTTAATTAATTAATATTAAACTTAAAAAATAATCCAGATCATTTAGAATAACAGCCCTGTTACAAAAACCGTTAAAATCGCACCGACGGCTACTATCACCAAGCTTCTATTAAAATAAGCCAATAAAAATGCTACTATAGCACCACATAACGCAGTTATTACATTACCAGTGGACTCGAATACATCAGGAAATGTGAGAGCTCCTAATACTGCATACGGCACATAATTTAAAAATGATTTGATACGCACGGATTTTATTTCCCTACGAAACAAAGTAATTGGTAAGGCTCTTGGTATGTAGGTTACAAGTGCCATAATGATTACTGCTAGCAAAGCCCTTTCTATGGTCATAAACTTTCCTCCTTCTTGAAATCATTCCTGTATAGTAGGCAGGATATTTATGCCGAGGATTAGGCAGGCACAAATATCCGGGTGAAAAATCTTTGATATTTCACACTTCAATTGGATATAAAAAAGCTCCAATTCCTGCTGAGAAAACGGTTGCTATAATCACTCGAAACCCAGAAGAAATAAAGGAAAAGATAGGGATGTACCGTAAGAAACAGTGAATCACAATGGACAGAAGTAAAATAATGACCACCGGCTTTGATTTTCTCGCCGGTGGGACAATAATCGCTATAAACATTCCATAAAGAGCAATCCCCATTGCACTTTGTATGCTTTGAGGCAATGCAGAACATATCAGGGCACCAAGGGCAGTTCCAAGGCTCCACCCAGCGATAGGTGCGCTAATTAACCCTAACATATAAGCATTACTTAATCTCCCCTGCTCCATAGAAGCAACACTAAACGTCTCATCCGTAATACCAAAAGAAAAAATTAATCGATTCCGTAGTCCAATGTTAGGATCTATTTTTTGAGATAAGGAAAGTGACATTAACATATATCGTATGTTAATAATAAATGTGGTTAAACCTATTTCAAATAATCCTGCCCCTGCAAAAATTAAGTTTGTTCCCGCAAACTGCCCCGCAGAGGTCAGATTTGAAAATGATATAAATATAGCCAGCCATACCGGTAACCCACCGTTTACTGCCATTAGCCCAAACGTAAAGGATACAGGAAGATAACCAATTGCAATTGGCAACCCTCGTTTAAAACCATATTTAAATTGTTTTTTATTTTCAAAATTCATTGTACTATTTTCCTTTGTTTTTATTCGTGTAATCTTCTTATCAGTTTATATACAATGCAATTTTGTATGACCAAAGGCTTACTATGAGCGAAGAAGATAATACCATCACTTGGTGCAATGATTTGTGAGATTACCTCACCCTCAATCGGATCCACAACTTCTGCTAAGACATCACCAAATTTTACTTCTTCCCCTGGTTTTCTAAGAGGGCGATATATCCCTGAAACATCTGTTTTTATTGGCATTAATGTTTCTTCTTCCACAATACTGGCAATATAACCGCTATGGCAGTTGTACTTGATAATTCCCATGCGTGTTAGAAATCGAAGTACCGAAGATACCGCCTGCCTTGCATATTTTTCATCAATACTGCTGGTTGCTGGAGTATATACAGAAAATGCATTCGTTCCATTCACTTGCCAGCAATAATTGAGAGTTCCTGTATCGAATGGATGTGGTTTTTTTGTGACTACATATGGTAACCCAAACAGATTTGCTAGGCTAGTACTTTCATGGCCTGTTTCCATCATTCTAACATGGGGAATAAATTCTCCTGGAGTGTGAAAACTTGCAAACTGGATACCAAAGTTATATCCTTTCACTGCCTCAAAAACTCCACCAGCAATACGCTCTGTTGTTTCACCACTGTTATCTCCCGGAAACATACGGTTAATATCTGACTTATCCATTGCCCAAAAACGTTTCTCAATGTTAATACTAGACTGGTTAAGCGTAGGTATTACCATGATTTCATTGTTATTTAAAATTGCTCCGATTTTTTCAAGTCTGGTTAATTCCTTAATCAACTGAGAACAGATATATAACTGCTGTATTTCATTTCCCCTTGTTGGTCCTACAATACATGCTGCTTTTTCTCCCTTTCCAAAGCGAAAACCAACAATATGCATGTCATCACGATAAGGACTTTTTACCGTATGAATTATTTCCTGAAACATTTACACCCCTCCTAGGATTCTAGCAATTAGGGAACCATCATAAACGACAGGGTATTCCCTTAATGTAAACACGACTCCATCACAGGGAGCTATAATATGCTGAACAATCGTACCATTTAAACTATCCACAATATTTCCAACAACATCTCCAGCTTTAATATCCATCAAGTGTTCTACACATGGTAAAAATACACCAGAGGCTTCTGCATGTATTAAAGTTACTTTATCCTGATCGGATGAGATTACTGAGGTCTTTGGTGTAATGACAGGTCCACCCCAAATACCAAGCTTATGCATCAGGCAAAAAATACCTTCTAAAATCTGATCCCCAAACTCCTTTGTAATTCTCATACCAACTCCCATCTCAATGCTTAACGTTGGTACCTCTTTTTGATTTAAGCTATGATATAGACTAGCAGTTTCAACCGTTGGAGAGGAATGAACCCAGATAAAGTCTGTATTCAATAGCTTAGCATATTCCAATAGACTTTCTTCATGTTGTTTATCAAGCCGAACCTGTGGAATTTCTCTTAAGAAGATATTACTTGCATGCAAATCTACACAAAAATCTGCTCCCTCAAGATCCTCTACAAGCCTTGCCGCAACATATTCGGACATATCGCCATCCATATCTCCTGGAAAGCTTCGGTTCATATCCAAATCAAAGGTCGGTATTCTTCTTGTAATCGATTCCATACCAAGCGGGTTTACACATGGATAAACATCTACAATCCCTGTTAAGAATTCCTTCGATTCCTGAATACGGCGTATCAATTGATAACATATATACTGGCCTTCCAGTTCATCACCATGTATTCCTGTGACAATACAAATCCTTTTTTCATTACCCTTTTTATCCTCTGGTTCGAGACGATTCTTTTTGATATGCATTGTTTCTAATACTGGCAAACCTACCGAAACTACTGTTTTAACCATCTTTTCACAACCCTTCTGTAGGCATTATTTTAAAACTTTAAAGCATTGATTCGTAATAGTATTTGTTAAAATTTCATTTCATTGTACTATAATTATACAGTAAAGTAAATCCTTTGAAAACCTTTCTAATAATATAGGATTACTCCCCTACTAATATTCATGAAAAACGAGAACAACTCGAATCCTCTATCTGAAAGTTAGATGCCTTCCGATTGGATTTATCGAGTTGTTCTCGTATCTCTATATCAAACCATGAATCACAATTTTATATGAAAACTCCCTCTTTTTTGATACACTAATCAAAACAAAGAGCTCTTACTCTGTTTCTTGCTGCTCATTGATATAATTTATGAGGCCATCTGCTTTCATAATCTTTTGCATAAATTCAGGAAACGCCTGACCCCTATAAGATGTTCCTTTTGTAAGGTTTGTAATAATACCACTATCAAAGTCTATCTCAACCTCATTACCAGCATCGATATCTCTTGCAGCCTCTTTACATTCTATGATTGGAAGCCCTATATTAATTGAATTTCGATAAAATATTCTTGCAAAAGTTTCAGCAATTACACAGCTGATACCAGAAGCTTTCATTGCGATTGGTGCATGCTCTCTGGAGGATCCGCAACCAAAATTTTTATTCGCTACTATGATATCACCGAGGTTTACACGATTAACAAATTCCTTATCGATATCCTCCATGCATTTTTTCGCAAGTTCTTTTGGATCAGAGGAATTTAAATACCTAGCAGGAATGATAACATCCGTATCTACGTTATCTCCATATTTATGAACCATACCATGTGCTTTCATACATACCTCTATTCTGGTGCTTCAGCACCTCTTCGTTGTTTTCACTTTTATGAAAAGAGCTCGGAAGGCTCACTAATCTTTCCAGTTACTGCGCTTGCCGCTGCTACTGCAGGACTGCAAAGGTATACTTCTGATTCCACGTGTCCCATACGCCCAACAAAGTTTCGATTCGTTGTAGATGCAGCACGTTCTCCTGCTGCAAGAATCCCCATATGTCCTCCTAGACATGGTCCGCAAGTTGGAGTGCTTACCACACATCCTGCTTTGATAAAGGTTTGAATCAACCCTTC
>DPVV01000256.1:15505-18468 GCA_003526525.1 Lachnoclostridium phytofermentans
GTCCTCAATTGCTTGCAAATAAATTGCCTGAGTTGCGGGAAATACAATAACACGCATCCCTTTCGCAACCTTTCTTCCCTCTAAAACTTTGGCAGCAATTCTTAAATCACCAATTCTTCCATTCGTACAGGATCCAATGACAACCTGATCGATCTTAACCTCTCCTGCTTCTTTCACGGTCTTCGTATTTTCTGGGAGATGAGGAAATGCTACCGTTGGTTCTAATTCTGATAAATTTATCGTAATAATCTGCTCGTATTCTGCATCTTCATCTGCTTCATAGATGGTAAATGGTTTTTCCCCATGTTCCTTCATATAAGCGATGGTTAAATCATCCACTGGAAAGATACCATTTTTAGCACCAGCCTCTATTGCCATATTCGCAATCGTAAATCGATCATCCATAGTTAAATTCTTAATTCCATCACCTACAAATTCCATAGATTTATATAATGCACCATCTACACCAATCATACCGATAATATGTAAAATGACGTCTTTTCCACTTACCCAATCCTTCAGTTTTCCAGTTAATATAAACTTTATGGCAGCCGGAACTTTAAACCATGCTTTCCCGGTAATCATACCAGCACCCATATCGGTACTACCAACACCGGTCGAAAATGCTCCAAGTGCTCCATAAGTACAGGTATGAGAGTCCGCTCCGATACACGTTTCTCCTGCTACAATAAGTCCCTTTTCTGGAAGAAGGGCATGCTCAATTCCCATCTCACCAACCTCAAAATAGTTCGTAATGTCATGTTCTTTTGCATACTCTCTGACACACTTACAATGCTCGGCTGATTTGATATCTTTATTTGGCGTAAAATGATCTGGAACCAATGCAATTTTATCTTTATCAAACACTGATTTCTTTTTTAATCTTTGTACTTCATGAATAGCAACCGGACCTGTAATGTCATTTGCTAACACTAGGTCAAGATTTGCCTCAATCAACTGTCCTGCCTTAACTTCTGGCAGATTTGCATGTGCAGCCAAAATCTTTTGAGTCATTGTCATGCCCATAACTATATCCTCCTACGCTCCTGGTAAAGCAAATATCACATTTACAAACATAAAGTAAAGAATAAAGCAAACAAAGGAAACGATAAACCAAAGGATGGGAAACTTTTCTTCCACTTTTTTTACTACCGCTCGTGTGGTATTGTTTAGTACCTTCCTAAATAACGTAGTCATACCAATACCGAAGATAACAACGTAAACTAAAGGAATTACAAACATCAATGCATTTGCACTGATTACACAAACCTGAAAAATAAAGTTTGGCATACCAATCTTCTCTGCATTCGCTCCTCCAAAAAAGCTTAGAAAGAAAATAACTGTTAGGATAACCAATGCTTTTGAAAAACTCTTAATGTATTTCTCCATTTTAACCTCCTGGTGATGAAAAAAATGTTGTTATGTAGGTTATTACAATCATTCTTTTCGGATTACCAAAATATCTTAACATATAATAATGGAAAATGCACTGCCAATCCATGAGTTTACTTTCTTTTAATCTTTACAATAAGTGTTATGTTATTCTATTTACTTTGAAATTTTCAATGAGATTCATTTCGATTCTTTCATATTATTATTCTTTGTTATTATGATTCTTTGATATATGATTCTTTCATATTATGATTCTTGATATTACGATTTTTTCTACTCAGAACAAATATTATTTCATCCTATACTACTATCACTTTAATATGGATTTTAGATTTCATATTATATCTGTGCTATGATGGAATCTCCCATTTCCTTCGTTCCTATTAGAGTACAGCCCTCTGACATTATGTCTGCGGTACGAAATCCTAGATTTAATACTTCTTTAACCGCATTTTCGATACTATCCGCTTCTTTCGTAAGGTCAAAACTATAACGTAGCATCATTGCCGTAGATAAAATTGTTGCTATTGGATTTGCAATATTTTTTCCTGCTATGTCTGGCGCAGAACCGTGACTTGGTTCATATAATCCAAGTTTCGATTTACCAAGACTTGCCGACGCTAACATACCAATAGATCCTGTCACCATACTCGCTTCATCCGAAAGAATGTCTCCAAACATATTCTCTGTTAATATCACATCAAACTGCGTTGGATCTTTTACGATCTGCATTGCACAGTTATCCACTAACATATCTGTTAAAGTAACCTCTGGATATTCCATTGCTACTTCTTTTACAACCTGTCTCCAAAGTCTTGAGGTATCTAACACATTCGCTTTATCTATGCTACATACTTTTCGATTTCGTTTCCTAGCCACTTCAAATGCCCATCTTGCAATTCGTTTAATCTCATTTTCATCATAAGGCATGGTATCAACAGCTTTTCGAATTCCATTTTCCACTGTTGTTTTTCTTTCACCAAAATAAACTCCTCCGGTGAGCTCACGTACTACAACAAAGTCAAATCCATTACCAATAATCTCATCCTTTAGTGGACATGCCTGCTTTAATTGTTCAAACAACACTGCTGGGCGAAGATTACAAAATAGCCCCAAGCCCTTTCTTATGGCTAATAATCCTGCTTCTGGCCTTAAATGAGGAGGTAAACTATACCAATTACTTTGCCCAACATTGCCGCCAACCGCTCCAAGGAGAACAGAATCACTTGCCTTAGCTGTTTCTAATGCTTCTTTCGTGAGGGGTTCGCCAGTTGCATCTATTGAGGCACCTCCCATTAATACTTCTGTATAAGAAAACGTATGACCAAATCTATGACCAACCTGATCTAGTACCTTCTTTGCTTCTGTAATAATCTCCGGACCGATACCATCTCCCGGAATTACCGCTATGTTGTAATTCATATGTACGCGTCCTTTCTTGAATAAGTTGGCTCTTAATTAAATGAGCTTTTTATAAGATGTGCTTTTTATAAGATAGGCTTTTTATAAGATAAGCTTTTTATAAGATAAGCTTTTTATAAGATAAGCTTTTTATAAGATAGGCTTTTTAT
>DPVV01000329.1 GCA_003526525.1 Lachnoclostridium phytofermentans
CCACGTGTATGATTTAACGCATGCAAATTATGTACTTACTACTTCTCCGTTTCTTCTACTGTAACGGTATGTTCCGTCGCATTAGCATTCAAATTTTCTAAATCCTTACCCAAGTAAGTTGGTAATTCCATTCCTGCCATCTTAAACATTTCATTCATTGGAGGAACTGACTTTAACATCCCGGATAGAAAATTGGCTGTGGTAGGGCTTCCATCTTTACCTCCCATACCATCCCAAACAGTAACTTTATCAATCTTAAGATTCTTAATTGCTTCCACTTGAATCTTCACAATTTCTTCTAACTTATCCGCAATTAATAGTTTAACTGCATCGTTTGTATCACCGCCTGCGGATTTTACGATCTCTGCAAAACCAGCAGCTTGTTTCGTTAAGATTTCCTGCATACCTTTCGCTTCTGCTGCCATCTTAGCATAGATAGCGTCTGCTTCACCTTGTGCTCTACGTCTAATTTGCTCTGCTTCTGCCTCTGCCTGTAATTCCTTTTGTCTCTTTGCTATTTCAGTTTTAACAATGACATCAGCCTCTAATGCTGCCTGCTCACGAGCAAAACGTGTTTTCTCTGCCTCTTCTTCTGCTTCGTATGCTTCTTGTAACGCTTTCGCTGCTTGAATCTTTTCTGCAGCTGTAGAACGACGTAAGGCTTCTGCTCTCTTTTCATTTAAGGTTGCTTCCGATTCTGCAACGGATGCCTTAGCCTCATTTTCACCCTTGATTGCTTCAGAGTCCGCTAATGAAACATGTACACGCTGGTCCCTCTTTGCATTCGCTTCACCAATGGCACCCAAACGATCTGCTTCCGCTACAGAAATCTTAGCGTCATTGATTGCTTTCGCAGCAGCTTCTTTACCTAACGCAGCGATGTAGCCAGACTCATCTGTAATATCTGTTACGTTTACGTTGATAAGACGAAGACCAATCTTCTTTAATTCGCTTTCTACGTTATTTGATACCGCAGCAAGGAATTTATCACGGTCTGTGTTGATTTCTTCAATTTCCATAGTTGCAATTACAAGACGTAACTGACCAAAGATAATATCCTTTGCTAATTCCTGAATTTCTATTAGTTTTAATCCTAATAAACGTTCTGCTGCATTTTGCATAACTCCAGGTTCTGTTGATATACCAACGGTAAAGCGAGATGGAACGTCAATACGAATGTTCTGTTTTGATAGTGCATTCTTTAAATCAACCTGAATGGACATCGGAGTTAAATCCATATATTCATACGATTGAATAACTGGCATGATAAATGCTGCACCACCATGAATACACTTTGCACTACGATATGTACCATCCTTATTCGAACCAACCTTACCATAAATAACTAAAATCTTATCGGAAGGGCATTTGCGGTATCTTGATAATATAACCACAACTGAGGTAAACAAGAATACAGCAATAACTGTGAGTAAAATTACTAAGCTATCCATTTTGAAATTCCTCCTTTATTCTTTGTAGTTTCATCACTTTTGTGACTAACAACCAATACTGTCTGATCATCGATTGCTTCGATGACGCGGATATACTCCCCGGTCTTTAAGTCTCTTTCTTCCGAGGTAATTGCAGAAAGCTCGCAAAGACGTTCCTGAACTGTTACCATAACTTTACCTGTACCCTTACGATTCGCAGGAATTGGAATATAGACTTCTCCGGTTTTTCCTACTGCATTTTCAAGGGATAACGTTCCGTTATTTTGCAGTTTTAATGCAAATTTAAATAGATATGCGATTCCAAATAAAGCTGCGCTTCCTGCCAATAATGATAAAATGATTGCTAAGGCTTCTGATCCATTTGCATTATCAACAGCGATTCCCGTCCATCCGCCTATTGCAAAAAATGCTACAATTCCTCGAATGGTAAATAACGACAATCCGTCCGAACCATCATGCGCACCGGCAAAATCATGATCTGAGATATCATGATCAGCGATATCACAATCGTGGTCATGCCCGATTCCGAATAATAATAAAATGGTCTGCAATACCATTACTACAGTTGCCGGTATCGCTACCGTTGCAAATACCTGGCTCAACTGACTTAAACTATCCCACCATTCTTTCATAGTAACCTCAATTCTAGCGCATATGCGCTTTTTGTTAACCTAATTGAAAAACTATCTTTATCTCTTATTCATTCATAATATCAGTGAAAATCGAATCTGCTTTGTGCTTTACAATCGCTGACGCATAATACACCAATATAATCTTTAGTACATTAACCACCCTTCTTTTTGCGCCTTCGTATGGCTCAACATATGTACTTAGTGTCATGAGAATCGCTTTTTCTAACTCCTTTGGTGTAAGAATAATATCATAATCAATGCTATCTAACATATCGCAGACATAATGATATAATTCTGCTTCTGATATTAACAGTACCTCCTCATTACCACCAAACTCAATCTTCTTTAAATAATCGAATAATTTAGCGATATGATCGAGCTTCATCACATCACGTAACATATGAATGAGCAGGATACTTGCAAGTTGATTCTCCGAATAACGCTTATCCACTGGATTTTTTACCCAACCCCGGTTAATCCAGTTTTGAATTGTTGTGGTATCCAGTCCAGTAATCTCTCTGACCTGAGCTAACATCAAGCCTTTGGTAACACGAAATACACCAAAAAATTCTCTTGAAGTAAGCTCTCCTCGTTCAATTACTGTACCTGGAAAACAAATTCCCATTTCATCACCTCCAGTTTACACGGCCTTACATATAATGTCTATCTTTTCCACTTCCAAGTATGATTTTACTATCCATTCATATGAATGTCAATCACCGTCATACTAAAAACTCCCTATACTATTATAATCTTATCCAGATCAAAAAAGAATAGGGAGTTCTATTTTTATCTTGTATATCTGCGGTATGCTTTAGCCTTCCATAATGACATGTTCATACCCTGCTTGTTTACTTACTACCTCGAATAAAAGCTTTTCATCTTCATAGAAACGGTAGCGAACCTTGCATGCTACGCTCTCTTTAATCCGTCTTCTCATTGCACCTCTCACAGGAGCTTTCAAGGAATGTGGCTCTTGCTTTATCACCGATACTTCAAGTAAATACTTTCCCTGAAGGATTGAAAATCCTTTTTTCGAATAAGAAACTAATTTACCACCGAGGTAAGTCGCTAAACGATATTCCTTACCTTGATACCAGATAGCACAAATACAACCAACAAAAGTAGTCGATAGAAATGGTAATTCTGCTACCGATGCCATTATACTACCTATCGATGGCTTTTTAAAACTACATTGAGTCCATAGATAAGAGGTCGGGAACGAATGCCCACG
>DPVV01000146.1 GCA_003526525.1 Lachnoclostridium phytofermentans
ACCGCTCTTCCGATCTTGAAGATTAAAAAAGCAATACATCTATTTTATGAAGTAAAATCTAAATAACTTTATGAAGTAAATCAGAACATCTTTATGAAGTAAATCCATAACATCTTCATGAAGTAAATCCGTAACAACAATCTTAGGAAAGATAATTTCCATAAGCCACATTATCGTACGGTATTTTTAATTCTTTCAGATATTTTATTATTTCTAATGCTTTTACTCGTTCGTCACTACTCTCACATTGATTCAATATTATTTTATACGGAATCATTAACTTATTACAGTACCCTTCTGTTACTAACTTTACTACATCCACTGGCTCTATTCTATGTGTTGGTTCACAACTTAAAATCTCCATTGCCAGCTTCCATCGGTGACAGCATTCCATGAGCGGCCTAGATAAACAAGATAATCCTGCTAAAATAACAACAAAATCTGTATCATTTGGTAATACAGGTTCATGCTTGTCAGGTACCTTAATTGGAAGTCGCTTAGAACCATCTGCTTCAACCAGTATATAATCCGAAACTGTTTTCATCCATTCATAAAAAGAGTTTGATACATTTGTCATCTTACCATCTCCACATGGAATTCCAGCAACTGCAATGCCATTTGAGTTAAGCATACTCAAAAGCATCTCCTTATCTTCTTTTAATACTCCATACTCTTTAGGCAAAAACATATGAGTTGTAGTGGTAATAATTACTCGTTTTCCAAGGGAAATCAACTCCTTTGCTAGATGATGAATTGAAGTAGTTTTACCTCCTGCACCCACAAAAGCAATAACCTTTCTTTGAGACAGTTCTATTCCAAACGCCTTTGAAATACTATCTTGTTTTATGAGTTTTTCTGAATTATTTAATTGATAAAACTCCATAAAAATTCTCCATTCTGACACAACCTACGAATTCCGATTTTTCAATACTACCTCTATATCTCTATATCATAGATCTTATCGTAGATGATATGACTTTCTTTCATGAAATTTTCTAATTCAAATCTTGCCTGCGGATTCGCACTAAAGGCTAATCCACATCCAGCCGTTATACATCTTGGAACTGGAATTAATCTGCCATTAAGGCCTTGCTCCTTACAAAGTTTTTCCATAGCCATAGCACTTGTTGTATTCTGAAAGGTAATGACAGCTTTTCGTTCTTTTTTTCTCATTGTCAGCCTCCTAGATTTCAATTGCAAGCGTTTTTACTGCACTTATTGCGATGTCAACTTCTTCCTCAGTATTAAAATGAGAAAAACTAAAACGTACCGCACCTTGCTCTTTTGTTCCGAGTGCCGTATGGAGAAGCGGAGCACAATGTCCCCCTGACCTGGTATAGATACCAAACTCCTCTGCCAATTGATCACTTACTTCGCCCGAATCATAATCTGCAATATTAAACGTGACAATTGCAGCTCTATTGGTTGTAGTAAAATCACCATAAATATTTATATTAGGAATATCTTTTATTCCTTCATAAAACTGCCACATCAGCTTTTGTTCTTTCTCTCTAATCTGGTTCATGCCTGTCTCCAAAATATAAGAAACTCCAGCATATAAACCAGCAATACCATGTCCATTTACGGTACCTGCTTCCAAACACTCTGGCATTACATCAGGATGGGTTTTAGAAAAAGATAAAAATCCGCTACCACCAGTTTTTAGTGGAGATACAAAAATACCTTCTCGAACATAAATACCACCCGTCCCCTGTGGACCAAGAAGTGCTTTATGTCCCGTAAAACAAAGAACATCAATACTTTGTTCCTCCACATCGATTTGGAAAACACCTGCTGTTTGCGCAGCATCTACTACAAATAAGATTTTCTCTTCTCTGCAAAGTTTTCCTATTCTTTGTATATCAATTAGATTACCTGTTAAATTCGAGCTATGTCCGCAGATTACCATCTTGGTATTCTTTTTTATACTTTTCTTTATTTCTTCTATCTTGATATTTCCAGATAAGTCGCTTTTTATGATAGTGAGTTCTACACCTCTTGACTCTAATTCATAAAGTGGTCGCAAAACACTATTATGCTCTAACTCCGTAGTGATAACATGATCTCCTTTATGCAACAAACCTTTTATCGCAATGTTAAGACTTTCCGTTGCATTTGAAGTAAAGGCAATACGACTTGCATCCTTAACACGAAATAGTCTTGCAAGAATTTCCCTCGTTGCATAAATTGACCTTCCAGCCTCTAAAGAAGCTGTATAAGAACCTCTTCCGCTATTCCCCATATTTTTTATAGCAGCAAAAACCGCATCTGCTACAGAATCTGGTTTATGTAGACTGGTCGCAGCGTTATCAAAATATATCATTACATTTCTCCTTACTTATGAAAGGTTCTTGACTCTACGTAAATATAGGATGGACTCTAATACACTTCCACCGATACAACGGGCTTTATCTGAAATGGTAAAACAATTTTTCTTCTCTTCAATTCTTGGGTCGATATCAGCAATTTTTAGTCCTTTCACTACAGGATATCCATCTTTGATGATACCCCTTAAAATACCATCAATGCTTGCCTCTACCTTAGTTTCTCCAATAAAAGCGATTGCTTGTCCCTTCGTTACGGTATCGCTAATATGGTTTATATTTTTAATAATCCCAGTGGCAGGACTATGAATTACTCTCTCAATTCCATATCCACCTATGATTCCTGGAATTCCTGTATCCTCTACCGCAAAACCTTCTAAGAGAATCCGCCCTAAATCATGCCCTCTTTGGGTTTCTATAACGGCATCAACGTCTACACCTGCTTCAAATCCTGGTCCTAAAGCAATTGTTATCGGCGCCATCTCTTTCTTAGTCCCGAGATTTTTCTTAGCTAAAATTCCATCAACCAAGGCCAATGGTTTTATATAATTTAAGATGTCACAATACTCATCTTTTATAATTGGAATCTTACCTTCTGCTAAAATTTCATTTATTTGATCAAAGTGGTCTGCTTTTTTACAGGTTACCCCTTCCACGATAGTCTCACGCCCATACATCGCTTCAGAAAATGCCACTTTTCTTCGAATCGCAGAAGGAGCTTCAATCTCTAATACCACAACAGGAAATCCACTTTTAAATAATTTATGAATCGTTCCTGTTGCAATATCTCCGCCCCCTCGGACAATAATTATATTTTCCATCTTTTACATCCATTCTGGTGATTTCGCACCCTTAATCTCAATGGCACTTTGTACATTAGTACAAAATTCCATTTCTTACGGCTTTATGATCTTTGACGCATTCATCATCATTTCTGCAATCGCATACATATTGGTCACAGAACCAACAGATAATTTCTCAGATATTTCATAAAAGTTCAGACAGGTTCCACAGGTTAATATTTCAACTCCTTGGGATTCTAAGAGTTTTAAATCTTGTAAGGAATCCGAGCCTTCTACCGATAGTTTCGCTCCGCCATTATAAAGTATAATCTTCTCTGGAAGCTTTTCTAATTCTGTGAGCGCATAGATAAATCCTTTCATTAAGGTTTTACCAAGTTGCTCACTCCCTTCTCCCATATGATCCGAGGACAATACAATAATAGTAGATTCCTCTCTGGTATCTGGATTACATAGTTCTTTTGTAGAAACTAACGTAACCTCTTGGCTAGAATTACTCTGAACATTATGACTAGGGTTACTCTGAACATCTTGACTAGCGTTCGTCTGAACATCTTGGTTAGAATTATTGTTTTGATGATTAACAACTACTTTTTCTTGATTCGCTATTTCTATACTTATAGCATAATGATCCTGTGCAATTTTTTCAGAAGAGAACTTTAGTTTCATCTGTTTAGCCATTTTCGCTAGATTTTGAACAGCAATCTCATTATCTACAAAAACTTCAACCATACCATCGGTAAGATCTTTTAATGCTTTTTTAGTCTCTATAACAGGAAGAGGACATTGCATTCCTCTTGCATCAATTGATTTTCTCATTATAACCTCATTTCCGCGCTGTTCTTTGCGCTGAGTGGAAGTTCGAAAAATCTTTCACTCTTATTATCTTTCTGTAAATCAAATTTAGCAATACAAACAATTCCTTATTATAATAAAACTTCAGTTCTTAACTAATAAATTGGGAGGCGTGTTACTTAATTATTATTTCCTTCTCTTGTAACTTCGTAATCTCTCCGATGATCCCACAAGGCATCTCTAGACTTTCAAGCTCTTCTAATATCTTACTTGCATCCTCAGG
>DPVV01000477.1 GCA_003526525.1 Lachnoclostridium phytofermentans
CATCCTCATCAAGAAGATCTAAGGTACGGTTTATGTTCTTTAAGTCTGTTTCATCCGAAAGTTCCACCCATGTTTGAGGAATCATGGTAACTTCCGCTTGCATCATTGGCACTTTAGCATTTTCTAATGTTTCACGCACTACGCTGAAATCATCTGGCTCAGTTAGTACTTCAAAGCTATCGTCTTCTTCATTAAAATCGGATGCTCCAGCATCAAGTGCAAGCATCATAAGATCATCGGATGCCATATCGCATTCTTCTTTGTCGATGATAATCTGACCTTTTTGATCAAACATATAAGATACACAGCCTTGTGTTCCTACACTACCATTACCTTTGGTAAATGCATTACGTACATTTGCTGCAGTACGATTCTTATTATCAGTTAACGCTTCTACAATAATTGCGGTACCACTTGGACCATAACCTTCATAAGTAACAAATTCATAGTTAACGGCATTACCTTCTCCAGCAGCCTTTTTAATGCTACGGTCGATGGTGTCATTTGGCATATTGTTTGCTTTCGCTTTTGCAACAATATCCTTTAACTTATTGTTATTATTAGGGTCTGGACCACCTTCTTTAACGGCAACTGCAATCTCACGGCCAAGTCTTGTGAAGATTTTTCCTTTCGTAGCGTCATTTTTCTCTTTTTTGTGCTTAATGTTTGCGAATTTTGAATGTCCTGACATGGTTATACTCCTTTAATTTCTTTTCTTTCTAGTAAATAGTTGGGAAATACCACAACTACAGCTTTTAAAGACAGCTTCTTTATAGCAATAGATTGCTTGAAATATCAATCTATTGGAATATCCTAAAAACTGCAAATGAAACTACACTAGCGTTTTATTCATTTAAAAAAATCTTCGCTAAGTGTAATTTTTCATGTTTTTATTTGTTACCATTCACTAATTTTGACAACTTTTCCATTACAGAAATGGTATCTGGAACTGTACGAATTGCACACATAATTGTGTCATCTCCTGCGATACAGCCAACGATACCCTCAATATGAAGTGCATCTAGTGCTGCTGCTACCGCCATCGCCATACCAGCAACCGTCTTTACTATGATAATATTTTGTGCCATATCCATTGACACAAATCCATCTCGTAAAATTCGTATATACTTCTCTGCCATACCAGATTCCTGGTTTGCAAGAACAATGTACTTCTGCTTGCCGTTATCAGTTGCTACCTTAGTAAGCTTTAACTCTCTTATATCTCTTGATATCGTTGCTTGAGTTACATGATAGCCAGCCTTTACAAGCAGATCCGCAAGCTCTTCTTGAGTTTCGATAGTATGCTTGCTTATTAACTCAATAATTTTACTCTGTCTTCCTATCTTCAATCTTGTACCTCCCCAAAGTTTCTACCTATCTCCGAATTTCGTACGCAGTAAATGAAAGAAGCTATGGCCTTCCAAACGAACTAACTTCACTCTTTCCTTCGCTTTTTTTATCAGAATTCGGTCATTCGCCTGAAGTTCCATCGAAAAGCTACCATCTACCGTGATAATCGCTTCCTCTTCTTGTGTTTTTTTACTCTCTCTTATCTGAATCTCTACTGTATCTTCACTTGTTACAATAATACTTCTAGCATTTAGAGAATGTGGACAAATTGGTGTAATCATAATCATCTCGGCTTTCGGTGTAACAATTGGACCACCAGCGGATAAATTATATCCAGTAGAGCCAGTCGGCGTCGAGATAATCACCCCATCACCTCGATAATTCTGAACAACCACACCATTAATTAAAATAGAAACACCAATAATTCTTGAGAATCCACTCCTTGTAATCACAACATCATTGATTGCGCTTGCCTTTAAGCTACTTAAGCTCTGATCCTCTTTCAATACTGTAGCATCTATCATCATACGGCTTTCTATATTATATTGATCAAGAAACAGATTCGAAAATGCCTGTTCCATTGTTAGAACTTCAATCTCTGCTAAAAATCCTAACGTACCTAGGTTTACCCCTAAAATTGGGATATCTAATTCTAGCAAATCATGTGCTGCCTGTAAAATTGTTCCATCACCACCTAAGACAATGGCACACTCTACATCTTTTGGAATTCCAGAAACATCTGTATAGCTTCCTTCTAGGCAAGACTCTTCCGTCACATAAACAACTTTTCCATTGGCTTTTAAAAACTCTAACATCGTTCGAGTAATCGTTAAATCTTTATCTTTATCTCTATTTGCAATAATGCAAAACTTTTTCATTTAACCACCATTCCTGCGTACACTAATAACGCATATAGTTGAAAGATATGCAATTTTCGCTGATTTTCGGACAAATTAAGTAAATGCTAGTTTCAATATAACATACCGATATCACCTTGACAAGTGCTATAATGTCTGATGAGCTCTTGCAACAATCTCAGGAACATTTTGTAAGAGTGATCTAATATCCTCTGACTGTGACTTTCTCATATGGAGTAGATATTCGATATTTCCTTCTGGACCACGGATAGGGGAGTAATCTAGATGTAATAATAAAAATCCTAAGGTATTCGCATAATTCATGACCATCTCAATCACTTCCTCATGAACCTTTGGTTCACGAACAACCCCTTTTTTCCCAACCTTTTCTCTCCCAGCTTCAAACTGTGGTTTAATTAAACAAACAATTTCAGCCCCATCTTTCATTAGCGCATGAACAGGTTGAAGAACTTTTGTTAAGGAGATAAAGGCAACATCAATGGACACAAACTCCACTTGTTCATTGATGTCTTCTGGCGTTACATGGCGGATGTTGGTTTTCTCCATGGAAATTACTCTCTCATCCTGCCTTAATTTCCAAGCAAGTTGATTTGTTCCAACATCTACGGCAAATACCTTGATAGCACCGTTTTGTAGCATACAGTCCGTAAACCCACCAGTAGAAGAACCCACATCCATACAAACCTTTCCCTCTAAGGAGAGTTGATGCTCTTCAATAGCTTTTTCTAATTTATATCCACCGCGACTAACATATTTCATCGCAGTACCTTTCACTTCAATCGAAACTTCTGGTTTAAACATGCTTCCAGCTTTATCTTCCTTTTGACCTTCAACATAAACATTCCCAGACATAATGATTGCTTTTGCTTTTTCTCTTGATTCTGCCAGATTTCTAGCTACCAGCAGAACATCCAGACGTTCTTTCATCTATAGCCTCCATGCTGCGACTATCTTTTAGGAGCGGCTAATGGCTCAAGTTTGGCGCAGCACAAACTTGTTGAGTGAAAGATTAAAAATCTTTCACTCTTTACCTCATTTCTGCATCGCCCTTTATCTTCTTACAAGACAATGCATACATTTAAGCTTGTGGATGCTGTACAGACACAAACTTCTTTTATTCTTGGCTCACATCTGCGAGCCACACCTCGCATACAAATTAATGAATCACATTTCCCTCTTTCATAAAAGCACAAATTTTATTTACAATGGCTTCTTCATCAAGCCCAAGTTTTTCTTTTAAAAGCGAACGATCTCCATGCTCTACAAACATATTCGGTATGGAAATATTAAGATGCTTAATTCCTCGGTAATCATGCTCACATAAGAATACCGATACTTCTTCTCCAAATCCGCCGCGCTTAACATTCTCCTCCATCGTCACAAATAAAGTATGCGATTTTGTTAATTGATGAAGCATCTCTTCATCCAATGGAGAAATAAATCTTGCATTGACTAAAGTTGCCTTAAGTCCAAGCTCATGCAAATGCTCCCTTACTAAAACAGCGGTTTCCACCATACTTCCAACAGCAATAAGAGCAATTTCCTCTTCAGAAGCGATTAACTCGCCTTTTCCATAAATTATTTCTTGTTTATGATCTTCTAATCCTAGATATGCTTTATTTTTTGGATATCTGATTGCAATTGGCCCATCAAACTCAATACAAAATTCTAGCATCTGTTCAAATTCCCAGGAATTCTTAGGAGCAATTACCGTAAGTCCTGGCATATGGGATAGATACGATAAATCAAACATACCTTGGTGAGTTTCTCCATCATTTCCCACAATTCCTGCACGATCTAGCGCAAAAACAACTGGTAATTTACCAACACATACATCATGAAGTATCTGATCATACGCTCGTTGTAAAAATGTAGAGTATACAGCAACTACTGGTTTAAACCCAGCTGATGCTAATCCTGCCGCAAAAGTAACCGCATGTTCTTCTGCAATTCCAACATCAAAAAATCGTTTTGGAAACTCATTTTCAAATGCTGTTAAACCAGTACCATCTGGCATCGCAGCTGTTATCGCTACAACATCGTTACGGACCTTAGCAAGTTCTATCATCTTCTTACCAAAGATTTCAGTATAAGAAACCTCGGTATTTATTTTAAGTTTTTTCCCTGTTTTAATATCAAATGGTTCTACACCATGAAATTTACATGGCTCTTTTTCCGCAGGTTCGTATCCCTTACCTTTTTTTGTTACAGTATGGATTAATACAGCACCATTCACTCTGGATGCAGATCGAAGTGCTGTTAACATTTGATTGATATTATGACCATCAATTGGTCCAATGTACGTAATTCCCATATCTTCAAACAACATACCCGGAATAAACAAATGTTTTAGCGAATCTTTCGATTGCTTTAGTGTTGTAACAATTGCATCGCCGACCTTCGGAATTTTCTTTAAGGCTGTCTCCAAGCCGCCTTTAAAATTCGTGTATCGATAATTTGTTCTCGCCTTACCTAAATAGTTTGACATACCGCCAACATTTTCTGATATGGACATATTATTATCATTTAAAACGATAATCATGTTTTCCTTTAATCGGCCAGCATTATTCAGTGCCTCAAATGCCATACCGCCGGAAAGGGCTCCATCACCAATCACAGCAACCACTTTACGCTGTTCCTCTGCTAGTTCCCTTGCCTTTACTAAACCAACTGCAACAGAAAGAGAGGTAGAGCTATGTCCAGTGTCAAATGCATCACAATTGCTCTCCTTACGCTTTGGAAATCCACTCATTCCTTCATATTGACGTAATGTCTTAAAATCATTTTTTCTTCCTGTTAATAATTTATGAACATATGCTTGATGGCCAACATCCCATACAAGCTTATCCTCTGGAAAATCCAAAAATAAGTGAAGCGCCATTGTAAGTTCAACAACACCTAAATTTGATGCAAGATGCCCTCCCGTTTTACTCACATTTGCGATTAAAAACCTTCTGATTTCTGCTGCCAGCTGGGTATACTTTTTTGCACTTATTTTTTTAATGTCATTTGGTTGATCTATTTCATCCAATATTTTTGGCACTACTTCACCTTCTTTTCCTCTATTTTTCTCTATTCATTAAATAAGAAACCAATTCTGTCAAAAAACTATGTTCAAGCTTTAAGGCTTTTAATTCCTCCATAGCTTCTTTTGATAAACGCTCTACTTCTTTTTTACTTTCTTCAATACCGCAGAGGGAGACATACGTTGTTTTTTGATTTTTCTCATCGCTATTGATTGGTTTCCCTAATACTTCCATCGTACTAGTTACATCTAAGATATCATCTTGAATCTGAAACGCTAAGCCAACTTTTTTTGCAATCTTAATAAAGCGAATAAGCTCCTCTTGATTCGCTCCAGAAAGTATCGCACAAATTAGAAAAGAGGCCTCTAAAAGAGCACCTGTCTTTAACTCATAGATAAAAAGTAATTCTTCTTTCGAAAGTGCGGAACCAGTGCGCTCCACATCAACGACTTGTCCACCAATC
>DPVV01000351.1:0-3978 GCA_003526525.1 Lachnoclostridium phytofermentans
TTTATCTTGTAACCATCTATAGATGTATGTTCTTATTTATATCGTCATCATGGTTTATAACTTATTTTAAATACTATAATTCTTTCCTTGTACTATGTCAACAGGATTACGTTTTATTTTATAACGGAGCGTTTTTGAATCATAAGAAATTTTAAAGCAATTTTGTCATATGAATTAAAAAATCTTTGCAACAATGCTTAAACAGCAGTATTGCAAAGACTTTAGCACATCAATTAATTGTGATCTTCTGTTTCGTTCTTGCCCTTATCGAAAACTTTTGTAATTATGAGAATTAATACCCCTAATACAATACTACCAACCTCTACATATCTTTTATATTCCCCAAAAATGTTCATAGCTTTAAATTGCAAGTTTAAGAATGATAATATAATAGAAAGAATACCTAATATTAATAAAACTGAACCAAATGATTTTAATTTCTCCATCATTGTTTTCCCCCTGTAATTTTATGTTATAACATATTTTATACTTTTCTAGTTTATCAAAAACTCTTGAGCTTTCTTCCGTACTTAGTATAATCCTTAGTTAAGAATCTTATTAGATATAAGCAATCACCCTTTTCGTGATGTCTTATAACTTGATTTATTTAAAGCAATGGTAGCACGGATTAGCTTCTTTAGTGCCTCCTCATTCACCTCATCTCCCTTGTGAAAATCAATAGCTCTTCTAGTGTTTCCATCAAGACTTGAATTAAAAATAACGTCGGGTCTTATAGTGATGCTCCTTTAGCGAATGTACTTTTCACGGAGTTCTTATAAGCCTCCCCAGTACAGATCATCCCATCATGAGACCACACAGGGATTCCTCTCCATTTCCACTCCTCAACTTTGACATTCTGATATGTAAAATTCATCCCCGATAACTCAAGCTCAACTTTCTCTTATGTAATTATTTCACTGTAATAACATTTTACTCCTAAATTGTATATCTTTACAAAACTATTTTCAATATTAAAATTTAAAATCTTCCAAATTATAAATATTGATTGCAAAGAAAGCTATTTCAATAGAAGGCTATTGCAAGTATTACTTAATTGAACCATATAAGATACGATATTGCCCACATTCTTAAATTTAGCCCCCGCTTTTGCTTCGCTAAAAAGCGGGGGACATCTTCTGTAAGGTTATATTGTTACTCACTACAAGTATTTTGCAGTGATTGACTCCTTGCAGTTTCTTAGGTTAGCAGGTGTACCTTCATAAAGAATCTGACCGCCTCTACTACCACCCTCAACACCTACGTCGATAATCCAGTCAGCATTTCGAATTACATCTAGGTTGTGCTCTATGACAATAACGGTATTGCCCTTATTAACAAGACGGTCAATGAGGTTTAAAATGCTGGTAATATCGGACATATGCAAACCAGTTGTAGGTTCGTCCATGATATAGATATTACCCTTTTTACTTAATTCCTTGGCTAGCTTCAGGCGTTGACATTCTCCACCGGAAAGGGTGTCTAACGGCTGTCCCAGCGTCATATAATGCAAGCCAACATCGACCAAATGCTTTAATTTATTTGTTATTTCTTTTTGGTTAAAAAATTCAACCGCTTCTGCAACTGTCATATCAAGAACTTCAACAATAGTCTTACCATTATATTTATACTCCAAAACCTCTTGTTTGAACCGTTTGCCACCACATTCTTCACAGATGGTTTCCGCAGAATCCATAAAAGAAAGATCCGTTTCTATATAACCCCGTCCTTTACATGCCTCACATGCGCCTTCTGAATTATAACTGAACAATCCGGCACTTACCTTGTTTTCATCGGCAAATAATTTACGTATATGATCCATAATCCCAGTAAAAGTCGCCGGATTTGAACGTAAATTTGCGCTGACTGCGGACTGATCGATAATAATGGCATCTGTAAATTCCTTTGCAAATACACCATTAACAAGCGTAGACTTGCCAGAACCGGAAACCCCTGTAACAACAGTGAAGATCCCTTTCGGGATTCTTAAACTAACATTTTTTAAATTGTGTAAGCTACTCTTTTTTGTTTCAAAAAAATCATTGCTTGTCCTTGGCTTACTCTTAATAGGCAGACTCCTTCCTATATATTCTGCTGTTAGTGTCTTGGCATTCAGAAGGTCACTATAGCTACCCTCAAACATAATCCTACCACCGCTTACACCAGCTTTTGGCCCGACATCAACAATATAATCGGCAACTTTTATTACATCAGGGTCATGCTCAACAACAATCACTGTATTACCTTTATCCCGCAATTTTACCAGCAGTTCGTTAAGCCTGTGAACATCTCTTGGGTGTAGTCCGATGCTTGGTTCATCAAAAATATAGATTGCATCCGTCAAGCTGCTTGTAAGTTGCTTGACCATTTTAACACGTTGCGATTCACCACCGGATAATGTAGATGTTTCTCTATCAAGGCTTACATAATCGAGTCCTATTTGAATTAAATCATTCAACCGCTCAGTCAAATTTTTAATAATAGGCTTTACTTTATTATCCTCAATTTTTTTTATTAATTCCAGAAGCTCGTCCACTTGCATAGCCGTCAAATCTGAGATGGTATATCCCGTGATTTTCGAAGATAACGTACGTTCGTTATATCGTTTGCCACCGCAATCATGGCATCGTTCTTCTGTTGTGAACGGAGCGATTTTCTTCTTTGACGCCTCTGATTTTTCAAACTCGGTTTTGACGTTCTGTCTTATAAATCTCTCAACAAGACCTTCATAAGTGACGTTTATTCCTAGGCTGTCCGATTTGATTTTCTCCGGTTTATGATATACAAGTTTGTCATATTCCTCTTTCGAATAATCCTTAATTTTTTTATCACAATCAAAAAAGCCTGTTGAGGCATACTGTTTCCACTGCCATGTACCAACTTTTAAGTCCGGTAATAAAATCGCTCCTTCATTTAACGATTTTTCTATATCCAATGCTTTATCAAGGTCTAGCGTAACAATCTTTCCTATGCCCTCACAAGTCTTGCACATTCCATTGGGATCATTAAATGAAAAATACGAGGATGGGCCTATATGCGGCTGCCCGACTCGTGAAAACAGTAACCTAAGTAATGGATTGATGTCTGTTATTGTTCCAAGAGTTGAACGCGAGTTACCGCCTATCCTCTTCTGATCAACAATAATCGCTAACGATAGGTTTTCAATTGCATCAACATCCGGATGACCATACTTAGGTAAAAAACCTTGAACGAATTTGCTAAAGGTTTCATTTAACTGCCGGCCAGCTTCCTGAGCGATCGTTTCAAATACTATCGATGACTTGCCTGATCCTGACACACCGGTAAAAATTGTGATCTTCTTTTTCGGAATTTTCAAGCTGACATTCTTTAAGTTATTAGCACGTGCACCTACTATTTCAATATAATCATGTTCCATATTTGGTCTCCTTATTCTATATTAAAACTCTAATAAGACTATATAATTGCAATACTTGGATTCATATTTTCAATTTTATCAATATCTAATACTCTTATAATTTTTTTCTGTTTACTACTATGAGCTGACATAAAGGGCTCCTAGACCCATAGCAATTTGAATTAACTTTAAATCTAAAATATACAACTACGCTTCATAAGTCAATACAATTTGTAAATATGACTCAAGGTAAGCCTTCGATAATTTACTTAACCAATATTCTCTTAAAATTCATTCCTAAGTTCTCATCCTCACATATACCAGAAACTATCTTATTCCTATTGTATCCCATTATAATTTACTTGTTTCATTACTTCTTATTTTTACTCTTGTGAATATTTACAAAATTAGTATGAATTAGTCACCTTTAATTCATACTTGTAAATAATCACCAACTATTGTCCATAAATAACAAATTTATACAATTACTTTTTTATACAAACATACTATAATATAACCAAATCGAAAATAATTTTGTAGATGTAGATACTTTCTATGATCGGCAGCGACTTTTATACTTCTTAGCCTTGTTAAAATGACAAATC
>DPVV01000351.1:4168-9515 GCA_003526525.1 Lachnoclostridium phytofermentans
ATGACAAATCCTAAAGAGAGAATATTGTGTATTGAAAGACTCTAACGAAAAGGATATATGGTTAATTATTATAGATTACTTAGCTGCAGGTTTTCTTTATTACTGCTCGTAAATACTCTATATGTATTCATGTTAAATTCAAAAACAAAATGACTATATAATTTCATAATGAATATTATTTTCCCAAAAGACTCTTATTGTTAAAGTGTTTTCATTGGATATTAATATGCTGATTTTCACTGGATTTTTCTGCTTGTAACCATTGTAAGTAAGAAAACGGTTTTCATTGCATTAAGAAAAAAACAGTTAAGTGGTACAGCATTTATATCGGCTTACCTGACAGTTTATAGAATCCAATATTGATTAGGAAAGGAGGGGTGGATGAACCTGGTGCTAAAACCTAGGGCTTATCAGGAAACTATTAACTGCCATGATGAGTATAAATAATAAGAAAGGGGATTATTATGAAGCATATTAAAAAGATTATAGGGGTAATACTGTCACTTGCATTACTAATTACAATAATACCTGCTGGTACAGGTATTATTGTAAATGCCGCTACAGGAAAGAACATAGTAGCTTATTTCCCGAACTGGGGAATCTATAATAGTGCCCACCGCACTATGACCGTTGGTATGATTCCATGGGATAAGATCACAGTAATAAATCATGCCTTTTTTGAGGTGGATTCTTCCTTTAAGCTAGCATCAACCGATACCTTCGCTGACTTTGACAAGATGATGGATCATTCCGAAGGCTGGGATACCAATCAATTTAGGGGACATTTCGGAGAGTACAAATATTATAAGAATCTCTATCCGAATGTCAAAGTAATCGTATCCGTCGGTGGATGGACAAGGGGTCAGAATTTCCATGCAATGGCTGCTACATCTTCTACCAGAGCGGTATTTATTCAGAGTGTTATTGATTTTCTAAAAAAATATCCATTTATTGATGGTGTTGATCTTGACTGGGAATATCCAGGTGTTAACAGGGTAGCAGATCCTAATGACCAATATGACAGAGGATGCCCGGGAGGACCGGAGGATAAGCAAAATTTCACCTCACTATTACGCGAAATACGTCAAGCATATAATACCAATGGCTTAAGCGGTAAGATGTTGACGATAGCTGTGCCTTCAGGTTATGACAAGCTTGCCCTACAGGAGCCGGATGTATATGCCCAGTATCTAGACTTTTTAAATGTTATGACCTATGATATGCACGGAGCATGGGAAAATACGACGAATCATCAATCTCCACTCTATGCAAATCCTAATGACCCATGTCCTACTTCACCTATTGACATTAAGAACAGGTATAATACGGATTCCGCTATGAAGACCTTACAGCAGGTATATAAGATTCCTGCTGAGAAACTGTTGGTAGGATCACCTTATTATTCCAGAGGATGGAAAGGTGTTACTGGAGGAGTTAACGGGATGTATGCAAATGCAACTGGAGCACCAATCGGTACTTGGGATAATCCTCAGTCACCTGGCGGTCAGTATCCGTATTTCACCTTAAAGACCATGGAAAACCAAAATGGTTATGTGAAATACCGCGATGATACTTACGCAAAGACGCCTTGGTTATATAACGCATCTTAGGGAATAGTTCTTAGTTATGAAGATACCACTTCCATAAGTGCAAGATGTGATTATATTAATAGTAACGGATATGGCGGTTTAATTGCTTGGGAAATCTCAGGAGATACCAGTAATTTTGAATTAACAACTCTTGCTTACCAAAAACTGATTGGCGGTACCACCCAGTCTGTGGCAACACCGACATTTAATCCTGCAGCTGGTACTTACACTAGTGCTCAGACCGTAACAATTACCTGCGCAACTTCAGGAGCTGAAATTCGTTATACGAAGGACGGTACGGAACCTACGGCTACCTCTACTCTTTATTCTTCTCCTCTTACGATAAGTACTACAACAACCTTAAAAGCAAAAGCATTTAAGAGTGGAATGAATAGCTCAGTAACAGCAACGGCAGTCTATACAATAGGCAGTACCCAAACAGTAGCAACACCTGTATTTAACCCAGCAGGAGGTTCTTATTCAAGTGCTCAGACGGTAACAATTACCTGTGCAACTTCAGGAGCTGAAATACGTTATACTACAGACGGTACGGAACCTACGACTTCCTCTGCTTTATACGCTTCTCCTATTACAGTAAGTTCCACAACTACTATAAAGGCAAAAGCGTTTAAGAGTGGTATGACCAGCTCAGCTACGTTCACACAGACCTATACAATCAGCTCTACTCAAATAGCTGCATGGGCAGTTGGAACTGCTTATAAGGCAGGTGACCTGGTTACCTATAACGGAAAGACCTATAAGTGTATCCAGCCACATACAGCTTTAGCTAACTGGACCCCTGATGCGGTACTGGCACTTTGGGGATTAGTGCAATAGCTTAATGAAATGTTTATGCCACACAAGTTCGCAGGATTGCGACAGAATGGAGGATTATATGTATAAAATAAAATCATTAAAAGCAATAGCTATCATTTTAGCATTTGTTATAGTATTTACCCTGTCATCCAATACAGTCGTTAAAGCCGCTTATCCGACCTGGCAGGCGGGTACTACCTATAAAACGGGTGATATTGTATCCTATGGAAGCAATAACTATCAATGTATCCAAGGTCACACAGCACTTACAGGTTGGGAACCGCCAATAGTCCCTGCACTTTGGTCATTATACAGTGGTGGGACTACGCAGACCGTAGCTACCCCTGTATTTAACCCGGCGGGAGGAACCTATACTGCTTCACAAAGTGTAACCATTACTTGTTCGACTGCTGGAAGCACTATCCGTTACACCTTGAATGGCAGCGAACCTACCTCTTCTTCTACTGTCTATAGCGGAGCTATCATGGTCGCATCCACTACCACAGTAAAAGCTAAGGCTTTCCTCTCTGGTATGAATGATTCTCAAACGGCTACCTCTACTTATACCATTAATAAAAGCGATACTGTAGCAACTCCTGTATTTTCAGTAGCAGAAGGAACCTACTATGGAAACATAGATGTTGCCCTTACCTGTGCAACAAATAATGCTACAATTCGTTATACAACAGATGGCACCACTCCTGTATCAACCTCCAAGATATATACCGGTGTAATAGCAGTTACAGCAACTACTACAATCAAAGCCTATGCAACCGCTTCCAATATGAAGGATTCCGCTGTTGCAAGTGCCAAATATACGATATCAAAGAACCAGACAGGTCTTCCTACTCATATCTTGACCGGTTACTGGCAGAATTTTGATAACGGTGCAAAGTGCTTAAAAATCAGTGATGTTCCACAGACCTATAATATTATTGCGATAGCTTTTGCTGAAGCAACGACCACTGCTGGCGAAGTTACATTTAAACTGGATTCTAATCTTGCTTCCAAGTTAGGCGGCTATACCGAACAGCAATTTATCAACGATATAGCAGCAGCAAAGGCAAAGGGACAGAAGGTCATCATATCTGTAGGTGGAGAGACCGGTACAGTAAGTGTTAATAATGCAACCTCCGCTACTAATTTTGCTAATAGTGTATATGCACTTATGGTAAAATACGGATTTAACGGTGTAGATATTGACTTAGAAAACGGAATCAATGCGACCTACATGACTTCTGCATTACGCCAACTTTCCGCTAAGGCAGGCGCAGGACTAATCATTACAATGGCTCCTCAGACTCTTGACATGCAATCTGTGAACTCAGGGTATTTCCAAGTAGCATTGAACATCAAGGATATTTTAACTGTAGTTAATACCCAGTACTATAACTCCGGAAGTATGTTAGGTCAGGATGGTAAGGTATACTCCCAAGGTTCTGTGGATTTCATAACTGCTCTGGCAGCAATTCAGCTAGAAAATGGACTTCGCCCAGATCAGGTTGGTCTTGGACTTCCTGCTTCCACAAAAGGAGCTGGTAGCGGTTATGTTGCTCCAAGTGTTGTAAATTCAGCTCTTGATTGCCTTACAAAAGGTACCAGCGGTGGTTCTTATAAACCTCCTAGAACATATCCTTCACTTCGCGGTGCAATGACATGGTCTATCAATTGGGATGCAAGCAATAATTATGATTTTGCTAATACAGTTAGTTCCAAATTAAAGACTCTTCCGTAATTAGTTAAATCTATGAAATCAGCACCACCGAAGAAGAATATAGGGTAAATAGTATAATCAGTACGATGCAAGCTTTATATTTCAAGAGGGTGAGTTTGATTATATATAATCAAATATTATAATCAAACTATTAATAACAAATAAAAAGCACATTCATTATTTCGATATATTTAGAAACAATGGATGTGCTTTTTTATTAGATTCTTTTAAGAATTGGCTCTGTCACAACATATTGTTGATAATTATTATTTTTAGAGCAGAGCTAATTATGCTCTGCTCAATAGCCGTATATTTAGTTCACTTTTGTGAAATATTGTGAATATGTTTTGATGTAGATTATGCTTATACTGTGGTGTTAATCCTAATATAGTAATCGTCGTATCGAAACTCCTTATTTGTGTCGGGATAAAATTGGTTCAAGATAAGTGCATTTACTCTTTCCGGTTGATTTGATGGAGCTTTCATAATAATTTTTGTTACTTCAAAATCATTCGCTAATTCTGTCGCCATCATATGTATAATTTCCGAAAAATACGCCTGTTTTTCAAACGAAGATAGTAAATCCAATCTTAATATTCCGACAGGCGTTTCTGTACCAAAGAACCATTTTCCCCATGGCAAAGGCGCAATTTCAATTGTTCCGATAACACTACTTGTATCTTTACTTATTATGCTCCACCTAACAAATTGTCTGTTCTTGTATTCAGTTTGCCAAGCATTTTTTAATTCATCAGAAGATTTTAAATTCCATTCGCCCGAAAAACCATCACGATTCTCATGTTTTAATGTTATAGGGTCAGTGTATACTGTAAACAAATCTTCCGCGTCTTTCTCATTTACGAGCCTAAAGATAAAATTTTGGGTTTCATAAACTGGACACTCATCAAACGGATTAATTTTTTTCATCTTATAACCTCCGATAATATAAATAATCTGTAGTTCACCTTTGTAAACAATTGTGAGTTAACTTGCAATACAAATCATACATCAAATTACATGATTTTACCATATTAACTTAAAACATAAATGTTCAGAATATCAACAGTATGTTGTGACAGAGCCTAAGAATGCCTTGTACATCGATTGTAAAAGTTATTGCCCTATCTAATTTACAAGCCTATACTTTCAATTTAACATTTAATATCTCATCCTACATTCTTCTCTCTCGTATCCTGTAAGGCATAAACTAATTGGCATAAGACTAATC
>DPVV01000475.1:0-952 GCA_003526525.1 Lachnoclostridium phytofermentans
GAGTTAATGTGGATTTATATAAGTGTAAATGGAGTTCTAAAACGATGAAAAATAATATAATATGGTACATAATGGAATTATAAAAAAGGATTGAGGATGAATATGAAGTTAATAATTGAAAAGGGTACACTACGCGACGCAGACGAATTGGGAAGACTTTATGATGACTTAAATGACTTTCTAGCTTGCCACACAAATTATCCAGGCTGGAAAAAGAATGTTTATCCAACACGGGATGATGCAGTTGAGGGAATTGAAGAAGGTAACTTGTTTGTTGCACGTACAGAAGGTAAGATTGTTGGTACTGTGATTCTTAGGCATCGACCTGAATCGGCTTATGCACTGGTAAATTGGCAATCAGATTGGGATTATAGTAATATTCTTGTTATTTATACATTTGCAGTTCATCCAGAATATTTAAACAAACATGTTGGAAAGCAGATAATGAATTTTATTCTTGAGTATGCAGAGGAAATGAAAATGAAAGCTATTCGGTTGGATGTCTATCAAAAAAACATTCCAGCTATAAGACTTTATGAAAGCTGTGGCTTTCAGTATATTGACACAGTTGATTTAGGATATAGTGAATATGGATTAGATTTATTTAAGCTTTATCAGTGTATATTATGAGATTTTGAAGCTACAAAAGCCCAATAAATGTTTGGTCTATCAAGAATGATTGAAATGGAAGCATTAAAATAAGATATAAACATTAATTAAGCAACCAGCGTTTTCAGAATGTAAAGCTAGAATTATGTATTCATATAGAATGATATTGCGAAGTAGACGAGGGGTAGCTGTTGGTAGCTATCTTTCTAAATTTATAATTATTATAATTGAAGCATGGGAAAATTAGGTATATTATTAACTGGAGGGTTTTTATTTTGTTATTTGCTAAAGGAGATATTTTAATGGGTATATTTATTAATATTGGCATTCCATTATTTTTTAT
>DPVV01000475.1:1078-5338 GCA_003526525.1 Lachnoclostridium phytofermentans
TCCATTATTTTTTATGGCTATTATTATACAAAGATTAAAACGTATGAAAGAAATAATAATCCAAACAAGAAAAAAATATGTAGAAATTGCTATTGCATCGATTGTTTTTCTAGCTATCATATATTTATTTGCAAATACTTGGATTCATTATGTAATAGGGATATTAGGAACTCTTATGTTTGTAACTATGTGGCTTGCACAAGGAATTACACCAGAAGGCTTCTTATCAATGTATAAATATAAAGAAAGAATATCATGGGATGAAATTGAGAAGATTATAGTAATTGAATCCAAGGATATAAAGATTAAGTTATCTGGTGGTTTTATGCAACAGACGTTCTGTTTTAAAAAGAGTGAATATGATAAAGTTATTACTATTCTGAAGGAAAAATTACCTGTACAAACACAATTAGAAACAATATTTCACAAATAGAACATGACAGTAATAAGTTAGAGGAAGTTAAAATAACGTGGACAGATTTTATAAAATGGTTGAAGCATCAAACAAAAGATTCCCTAAAGGTGTCGAGCCCTTTCAAATGGCTACAAGGTTATTAGAGGAATGCGGTGAGGTTGCTAAAGAAATAAATCATTCTATAAAACAATCAAAAGATGAGGGGTTAATTGATAATCTCAGTTAAGTTTTCCATACGGCAATAAGTATGGCTGGTATAAAAGTAATTTTAAATAAAAAGGTTAAGTCATTTTAAAAATATCGAGAAGACTATATAGAGAAAAGTATTACGATCCTAAGTTATGAAAGGATTGTTTTATCTAAAGGATTGGAGAAAAAATAAATGAGCGATTTAAAAATATTTACAGAAAATATAGAACCGGAAGCATTAAATCAGATATATACATTAATTAAACAACCGGCGTTTTCAGAATGTAAAGTTAGAATTATGCCTGACGTTCACGCGGGAGCAGGTTGCGTTATAGGGTTCACGGCAGATTTAGGTGATAAAGTAATTCCTAATATAGTAGGAGTTGATATCGGCTGCGGAATGCTTACTGTAAAACTAAGAGAAAAAGAAATTGACTTGCGAAAACTTGATGATGTAATAAGAAAGTATATTCCAAATGGAAAGAATGTTCATGAAGGTAGGCAAGTTAAATATGAAAAAATCCAAGACTTATATTGTTACAGAGAGTTAAAGGATACAAGAAGACTTGAGCGCAGTATAGGTACTTTAGGTGGAGGGAATCACTTTATTGAAATTGACACTGATTCTGAAAATAACAAATATTTGATTATCCATTCAGGAAGTAGAAACCTAGGCAAGCAGGTAGCTGAATATTATCAAAATCTAGCCGTTGAAATAATGCAAGGAAAAGATGAACTTTATAAGATGCAAGAAGAGTTAATCGTGGAGTATAAAGCAAAAGGTAAACGAAAAGAAATACAATCCGCTATAAAAGAACTGCACAGAAAGTTTAATCCGAATCCGTTAAATATTCCAAAGGAACTTTGTTACCTTACAGGTGAATACAGAAATAGATATCTTCATGATATGAAAATTTGTCAAGAGTATGCTGAAATAAATCGAATTACTATGGCTAATATAATTATCGATAAAATGGGGTGGATGAAACAACAAACATTTCAAACGATTCACAATTATATAGAACATGACAGTAATATGGTTAGAAAAGGTGCTATTTCCGCAAAGAAAGATGAGCTACTTCTTATTCCGATAAACATGAGAGATGGTTGTATATTAGGAAAAGGTAAAGGAAATGATGAGTGGAATCAATCAGCTCCTCATGGTGCTGGTAGAATTATGAGTAGATCAAAGGCAAAAGAGGTTGTAGATATAGAAGAATATAAAAGGTCAATGAGTGGCATTTTTACAACGTCTGTAAATGAAGGAACTATTGACGAAGCCCCTATGGTTTATAAACCAATAGAAGAGATTATAGAAAATATTAAAGATACTGTTGAAATTATTGATGTCATAAAACCGATTTATAATTTTAAAGCATGTGAATAATAATTGAATCCTAGCAAAAATGATTTAATATTGCTAGGATTTTGCTTTAGCGTATCTGTATACTACAATTGAAAGGGCGTGTTGATGGAATTTCTGGATCGAATGACTCAAGTGGTAAAGACAAAATACATTAGGCGGTGATTAATATAATGGATAAATATACTGTTACTCAAGTAGACAAGAAAGAATATAGTCTCTACCATGCTATTTACTCAGATTGCAATATATTTATGAGGTTTGATTGGAACGAGCGAATGAATGTGCTTAAATCAAACGAAAATGGATATTTTGTATTTCTTAATGATAAATTAGTTGGTGGATTTTCATTATTAGACAATCAAATAAGTAATCCTTTTATGTTCCCCCCATTTATCGACAGGCTTTTGTTTTGGAAAATTGTGTTGGATTATGCTTCCGAAATCTGCTGTAAGGATGAATTATATCTATCTAATATATCCAAAGCGGATGTTGAGATCCTGACTGAACAATTTTCAGCAACTATTAAAATGACTCAACGTATAATGCTTCGGCCAACAGAGCAAAGTGATGTTGGTCTTAAAGGGAATTTCTATTTTACTGAACTTTTAGAAAATGATATACCCTACATTGTACACACTGTTTTTACAGCACATTCCACGGGTTATACATCAAAGTTCAAAACACCAGATAAAGAAGAAATCGAAAAAGCAATTAACATGCGATTTCAAGCATTTTCACAAACTAAAACGTTACACTTAAGTACATTGGTAAAAAATATTGATAATCATGAATTAGTGGGGGTATGTATTGCAGGCATATATCCTGATTCACCGAATAACTTTTCAACTATTCATCAAGTTTCTGTATTACCAGAATATCGTAAAAGAGGAATCGCAGAATCTATGATGCTTAGAACTATTAACACTGCGCACACTATTTCTCCAGTTATTACGTTAGGTGTAATGGTCGGAAATCCAGCAGAACAGTTATATAATAAACTTGGTTTTACTTCTGGTCCAAGCTATTGCAATCTAATATACACTGTTCAATAATCATGTAAACTGAGGGAACTGATGTATCCTTGTGGTGATGGCGGATCTATGTAATTTGCTATAGTATACAAATGCGAAATGGAGATTATTTATATTTTGAGAGGAATTGCATAAAAGATGAGTGAAATAATGAAAAATTTGAAAGTAATATTTATGGGTACACCTGATTTTAGTGTAAATGTACTTAATAGCTTAGTTTATACTACTAATGTAATAGGAGTAGTAACTAAACCAGATAAATTAGTTGGTAGAAAACAAGTATTGACAGAATCAGCTGTAAAAAAGGTGGCACTTGAAAACAATATAAAAGTAATACAACCAACTAAAATAAGAAATGAATATCAAAGTATAATAGATTTAAATCCTGATATCATTATAACTTGTGCGTATGGTCAATTTCTCCCAAAAGAGATATTAGATTATCCTAAATATGGTTGTATAAATGTTCATGCATCACTTCTTCCAAAATTAAGAGGAGGAGCACCTATTCATAAAGCTATTATTGATGGATATACCACTACAGGTATTACCATAATGTATATGGGATTAAAAATGGATAATGGTGATATAATAAGCCAAAAAAGCATTGAAATAGAAAAAACTGATAATGTAGGTACGTTACATGATAAATTAAGCCTATTAGGTGCAGAATTATTAATAGAAACGTTACCAAATATTATAAGTGGACAAATAAATAGAATAGTCCAAAATGAAGAAGAAGTAACCTTTGGTTATAATATATCAAGAGAAGATGAACATATAGATTTCAATAAAACAAAAATAGAAGTTTTTAACCACATAAGAGGACTTAACCCATGGCCAGTATCTTATGCAGTTTTAGATGATGAAGAAATAAAAATATACGAAGTTATTATAGGTGAAGATATTTATAAGGAAAAATCAAATGGGGAAATAGTAAAATTATACAAGGATGGAATAGGAATTAAGGTATCTGATGGGGAAATTATTTTAAAAACAATAAAACCGTCAGGTAAGAAAAAAATGAGTGTAAAAGATTATTTTAATGGTTTTCAAGAAAAAAACAATTTAATTGGTAAGGTATTCAGGTGATTTATGAGTAGTCCCTCATATATAATTGCGATTAGTACCGCCAACAGCTCATATAGAAATGAAATCAGGAAGTGGATTCTTCGATTACAAAAAATCGAGAGAGAATCCACTTCCTTTTTGCATTACCTGTTTGTCTATCATACGGCAAAAAAATTGAAAATCAAGCT
>DPVV01000520.1 GCA_003526525.1 Lachnoclostridium phytofermentans
CTGTAGTACAAGAGATGATTAATGAAATTCTACTAGAAGAGGCTTTAGAAGGAAAAAAAGTAGTAAGGTTAAAAGGCGGTGATCCTTTCTTATTTGGTAGAGGGGGAGAGGAACTTGAGTTACTTTGTGAACATGGTGTTCCTTATGAGATTGTTCCAGGTATTACATCTGCAATCTCTGTGCCTGCCTATGCGGGGATACCAGTGACCCATCGTGATTATACCTCCTCCTTGCATATTATTACCGGACATAGAAAGAAAGGATGCCAGGAATCCATAGATTATAAGAGTTTAGTAGCTCTTGGAGAGACAACACTCGTCTTCTTAATGGGAGTTGCTGCATTATCTGATATTTGCAGAGGATTAATAGATGCAGGAATAGATGAAGCTACACCGGCTGCAATATTAGAACGTGGCACTACAGCAAAACAAAGAAAGATTATTGCAACCGTTGCTACGTTACCTGAGGAAGCCACAAAACAAAACATAGGAACACCTGGTATTATTGTAGTAGGTAAAGTGTGTTCACTTTCTGAAATCTTTGCTTGGGCAGAGAAGAGACCACTTGGTAGGGCAAGAGTAGTTGTAACAAGACCAAAAGATAAAGTATCTTCACTAGCAACAAAACTTTATGATCTTGGAGCAGAAGTAGTCATGCTATCTGGAACTTATACAAAACCAATTGAGAATAATACCCAGTTGATAGAGGCACTTATAACAATCAAGGATTATAAATGGATTCTATTTGCAAGTGAAGTGGCGGTCGATATTTTCTTTGATAGTTTATGGAAGCAACAGATTGACATTCGAAGCTTATGGAATTGTCGTTTTGCAGCCGTAGGACCTACGACCCGCAAAGCAATAGAGAAACGAGGTATTCGTGTAGACTATATGCCAGAGAAGTATTACGGAATGGAACTGGCAAAAGGAATTGAGGTAATGGCCCAGCCACAAGATAAAGTTCTTGTTTTAATACCAAAAGAAGCAGATAGCGAACTTGCTAATTATTTATCGACTACAAAAGTTCATATGAAGGCTGTTCCGGTGTATGAAATTGCCTCTGAGAATAATGAACAAGTTAACATAGAGGAAACAGATATTGTAACATTTACAAGTGCTTCTACAGTTCGCAGCTTTGTTAAAACAATGAAGAACATGGATTTTCATAAGGTTCAAGCAGTATGTATTGGTGAGCTAACGGCGAAAGAAGCAACTTTCCATGGTATGAAAGTTACAGTTGCAAAAGAAGCTACCATTGATAGTTTAATTGAGAGTGTTATAGAAAGTGTGAAGTGAATTTCTAAGGCGCCAAAAGACAACGCCTAAAAAATTCTAAAACTTCAGTCTGGATATTTGTGCCTGCGTTGTCCTCGGCACAAATATCCAGACTACTGAGTAGGCATGATTTCAAGTGTGAAAATCAAAATATACGCAAAGGGAACTGTAACATAGTTCCCTTTGTATTGGAAACATGGAGGATTAATGAGTTATGGAATTATTAAAACGCCCGAGAAGATTAAGAACAAATCCACTGATTCGTACAATGACAAGAGAAACTAGGATGGATGCCTCTTCCTTGATTTATCCTATCTTTGTGAAAGAAGGAAAGAATATTAAGGAAGAAATTCCATCAATGGAAAATCAATATCGCTATAGTGTAGATATGCTTCCGAAAGCTCTTTATGAAGCAGCAGATGCTGGAGTTAAGAGTGTAATGCTCTTCGGAATTCCTGATAGTAAGGATGAATGTGGAAGTGGTGCTTATGCTGAGGATGGAATTGTTCAAAGAGCATTAAGAACGGCAAAAAGAGAATGTCCAGATATGTATCGAATAACAGATGTATGTATGTGTGAATATACTTCTCATGGTCATTGCGGTATATTAAAGGGAGACATGGTAGATAATGATGCCACTTTACCATATTTAGCGAATATTGCTTTATCACATGTTGCCGCTGGTGCTGATATGGTAGCACCTTCTGATATGATGGATGGAAGAATTAATGCGATTCGTGCCTTACTTGATAAAAATGGTTATATCGATACTCCAATTATGTCGTATGCTGTGAAATACAGCTCTGCCTTTTATGGTCCATTTCGTGAGGCTGCTGGTTCAGCACCGGCTTTTGGAGATCGTAAAAGTTATCAGATGGATTATCACAACAGAAAAGAAGCTTTGAAAGAAGCTTTACTGGATGTAGAAGAAGGTGCAGATATTATCATGGTAAAACCTGCGCTATCCTATCTAGATATTATTCGCGAGGTTGCCAATGAAATTACTTTACCGGTAGCTGCTTATAGCGTAAGCGGTGAATATGCCATGATTAAGGCTGCTGCAAAATGTGGGTATGTAGATGAAGATAATATCGTATGTGAATCTGCTACAAGTATATACCGTGCCGGAGCAGATATTTTAATTACTTATTATGCGAAAGAACTGGCCAAGTTTATAAAAGATGGGAGAATTGGATAATGACAAAATCAGAACAACTATTTGAACGAGCAGTAAAACATCTTCCAGGTGGAGTAAATAGTCCGGTACGAGCATTTTTATCAGTAGGCGGAAGCCCACGTTTTATTGAGTCAGCTGACGGAGCTTATATCTATGATGTAGATGGAAATAAATATATTGATTATATAAATTCATGGGGACCGATGATTCTAGGTCATAATCATGAAGTTATCCGTGCAGCAGTAATAGAAGCTGCACAAAAAGGGTTAAGTTATGGCGCTGCTACAGAGGTTGAAGTTGAAATGGCAGAACTATTATGTGAAATTGTTCCATGTTTTGAAATGGTACGAATGGTAAACTCCGGAACAGAAGCAGTGATGAGTGCCATTCGAGCTGCAAGGGGATATACAAAAAGAAGTAAAATTATTAAATTTGAAGGTTGTTATCATGGTCATAGTGATGGATTATTAGTAAAAGCTGGGTCCGGAGTTATGGTTGCCGGAATTCCTGACAGTATGGGAGTTCCAAGTAATTGTGTAAAAGACACATTACAAGCAAAGTATAATAATCTAGAAAGTGTAATTGAATTATTTGAGCAGAATAAGGATGAAATTGCTGCAATTATTGTAGAACCAGTGGC
>DPVV01000519.1 GCA_003526525.1 Lachnoclostridium phytofermentans
AACGATTAGAACAGAAATCCAAATCAAAATTGAAGATAAGCAATATAATTAATGATATCATTTTGGTATGTCTTGGGCTATTTTTTCTGTGGGTAATAGTATTCAGAAATCCTTATTTAATAAACATATATCTTTGTTTATCAGTGATATTATTTTATATAATTATAACATATATTTTACCACGAAAAGAATGTGAGAAAAAAAACAGGATAGAAGATTCTAGATGGTTAGTTTCTATTATATTTGGTATTCTAACCGTAGACGTCTTGCTCTTCTGTATAATTGCAAATCCAATCACAGTGAAGGAGGGGCGACAGCTTGTAGGAGACACCGGTTATGAGAATGTTCAGTTTATTGACAATATAAAAGATCCTATAATTCTTGAGTCTATATTTGCAGATTGTGATTTATTACTTTCAAAAAATGAAGATGCTTTAAATTTTTATCTTTACAGAGGAACTAAGTATGGTGAAAGCTATGGTATTGTTGTGAGTCTTGTCGGTCGTCGTATTGTTGCTGAATCTAAGGATGAAAACAATAATTCTCTATTGTATTTTTATGAAATTCACCGTAATGATTAATTTTACAATAAATAATAAGAACAAAATAATCTATGATATATTGAAATTTCCAAAGCTAATCAAATAAGATAGAGGAAAGTATAGAATTTTAATTATGTAGTTCGTGATAAGAAAATGTAAAGTATATACGCTGATTTAACTAAAATTATTTCTCAATGACAAACTCGACAGGAGTAAATGATATGTATGTTAAATTAATCCAACCTAAAATGGAAAAGAGGCCAATGGATACAGAAATAAAAATTCATATGGCACCTCCTCTTGGACTGCTAACGATAGCAACCATACTTCGTGAATCGCATAGAATATCAATTGAAAATGAAAATATACAAGCTATTTCATTTGATGATAATCCAGATATTGTTGGTATAACAGTGACAGTAGATGTCCTTCCACGCGCTATTGAAATCTCGGATGAGTTTCGAAAAAGAGGCATATCGGTTGTTGCAGGTGGTATACATATCACGACAGCAGCGAGCACAATTCCTGATGGGAGTTTCGATGTTCTTTGCATCGGTATGGCAGAAGGCACATGGCCCTATATCATGCAGGATTTTGCAGATGGCTGCCTAAAAAGTAAATACATATGTTCCGGTAAACTTACAGGCCAAGATATTGTTTCGCCTGCATATGATTTGATTGACTCTGACAAATACTTGTATTGTAATGTGGTTCATACTAGTCGTGGATGCCCGTATCGATGCGATTTTTGCTATAACAGTAGTGCTTCACGTCGATATATAAATCGCCCCGTACAGGATGTTATGAATGAAATAAGTGCATTGAAATCACGTCATATTATGTTTATTGATGATAATTTCATAGGAAATCCAACCTGGACTCGTGCTCTTTTAAAGGAATTAAAACCCATGCGTCTGAAGTGGAACGCTGCTGTTTCTGCAAACATTCTAGAGATGTCAGATCTGCTAGATGAAATGAAAGAAAGCGGTTGTCAAAGTTTGTTCATAGGGTTTGAAAGTATAAATCCAGGTTCATTACAGGATGTTCATAAAAAGCAAAATGTTGTTAATAAGTACGAGGAGCTAGTAAATGCTATTCACAGTCGAGGTATTATGATTAATGCAAGTTTTGTATTTGGACTTGACAGTGATACTTCTGAGATCTTTCAATCCACGCTTGACTGGATAGTATTGCATAAAATAGAAACGGTCACATCTCATATTCTAACCCCATACCCTGGGACAGCTTTATATGAGAGAATGAAATCAGAAGGACGGATTATAACTTCAGATCTTTCACTTTATAACACAGCGCATGTAGTTTTTACTCCAACTAAGATGACGGAAGAAGAGCTATATCAAGGATACCTATGGATTTATCGGAAAGTATACAGCTTTAAGAACATCATCATGCGTATGCCAAAATCAAAAAATCAAATTTTACCGTATCTCGCCTTTAATTTGTTTTACCGCAAGTTCGGAAAGTTTACAGATATTTTATGCAAATGGATTTCATATAAACGTATAGGCCATTGGGGGCAAATAATATCAAAATATAATAAAAACCAAGCGATGGGAAGGAGGAAAAATGAATAGAAAGACGTATTATAAACTGAACGCATGTTTTATGTTATTTTTAATTTACATAATTATGATTCCTTTGAAAGTCGATGCAGCTGATTCCACATCAAAGAAGGATGAAGTAATTTACTTAAAATCAAGAGAAGATATTAGAGGATGTATTGTAGATTGGTCTAGTCTGAATAGCTCTACGGTAAGAAGAGTTGTGATTCCTAAGGAAGTACAATATGTATTACCCGATTCATGTTATGAGATTGATTACAGCCGAGTTCAAGGCTTTCAACCAATAACACCAGGTTATCCTAATCTGGTTGAAGTTGAAGTAGATCCTGAAAATCCATATCTTACTGCTGTTGATGGAATTTTATATAGTAAAGACCTAAAAGTATTATATTATTGTCCACCAGGGAAGGTAGGGGCGGTTGTTCTACCTGATGAAGTAGAAAAGATAGATTTAATGGCATTTCAAGGATGTACTGAAATAACTTCTATAACTTTTTCGGATTCTTTAAAGCAAATTTATTATGGGGCATTTGGAAATAATTCAAAATTAAACAAACTTATAGTGTCTTCGAATAATACAAATTTCATGATAAAGTCAAATGTATTATTTAGTAAAGACGGCGAGATTTTATACTTATATCCTCAAGGAGTGAAGGACACTTATTATTATGTACCATACGGTGTTAGAAGAATACATCCAGGTGCATTTATTGGGAATCAGACCCTAAATTCTGTCTATATACCAGAAACTGTTGATTCCATTGGAATAGAAGCGTTTAAAGGTTGTAGTAATTTAATCAAGGTAAAATTGTGCGAAGGATTACAGAATATTGAAGCAGGTGCATTTTTATATTGTTCTAAGTTAAAAGAACTTACTTTTCCAAAAGGGTTGCTTTATGTTTATCAAGATGCTATCAAAGGATGTAATAACTTATTATCAATAGAGATCGGA
>DPVV01000473.1 GCA_003526525.1 Lachnoclostridium phytofermentans
CCCAGTGTTTGATACGAGTTTATTCCCTAAAGCATCGATTATAGAGCCTGTTTATGCACCAAATGGTGGTTATGTGTCTGAGATTCACACCGATGAAATAGGTATGACTTCCCTGATTCTTGGCGGTGGACGTGAGACCAAAGAGAGTGAAATCGATTTAACAGTAGGTATGAAGATACATGCAAAAATCGGCGATGAGGTAACGACTGAAACACCGATTGCTACCTTATATGCAAACGACCCAGAAAAATTAAGCGCGGCAAAGGAACGTTTCTTAAAAGCATATACGATTTCTAATGAAAAAGTGAAGGCACCAAATCATATTCATGGAATAGTAACAAAGGACGGAGCAACTAAGTTCTAGAGAGAACTGCGGCGATTATCTTATTGTAAGGTACGCCGCAGTTTCTTTAAAGTAATATGAGTAGCTTTGATACGGGATATTTAATACCTGGAGAATGTATAAATCCTATATCAGTAACTCACTATGAAAAGATTTCTTTATCAATAATGAATTGAGTTTTATGATTCAAACAATATTTATAACAAGCGAAAATTGGTAAGGTATGAGATTTTTATATCTACTAGTATATTATATAGTTAGAAGGTAGATAGCGGATAAGAAAAAGATTGGAGAAATAAGAATGTCAGCTTATGTTGAATTAATCGATGTGAAAAAAACATATCAGATGGGAGATGTCACGATTAAGGCGTCAGACGGAATCTCTTTTGAAATTGAAAAAGGTGAGTTTGTCGTAATCGTTGGACCAAGTGGTGCCGGAAAGACCACGGTACTTAATATCTTAGGAGGAATGGATAGTTTGACCAGTGGTGATATTATCGTGGATGGCCAAAACATTAGTAAATTCAATAAGAAAAAGCTAACTACCTATCGTCGCGATGATATCGGATTCGTATTTCAATTCTATAATTTAGTACCAAATTTAACTGCCAAGGAAAATGTAGAACTTGCGCTACAGATATGTAAGGACCCACTAAAAGCAGAGGATGTATTAGCTGACGTAGGGCTTTCTAATCGACTAAACAATTTTCCTGCCCAGTTATCTGGAGGGGAGCAGCAGAGAGTTTCTATTGCTAGAGCACTCGCTAAAAATCCTAAATTATTATTATGCGATGAACCAACAGGTGCCTTGGATTATAATACAGGGAAAGCTATCCTAAAGTTATTACAAGATATGTGCAGAGAGCGTGGAATGACGGTTATTGTTATTACACACAATACTGCAATTGCTCCGATGGCAGACCGCCTTATCAGTATTCGTAATGGTAAGGTAAAGGAGATGAAAAAGATAGAACATCCGGTAGATGTTGAAACAATAGAGTGGTAGTGTGAAGAGAATTTCTAAGGTGGCAAAAGACACCATAAGAAATTCTAAAACTTCACACAGCCTACTGGGCGGGCATGTATAAGTAAGAAGAGGATTAAAAATATAAGTGCACAGGAATGGGGGTACTATGAAGAAAAAAGCACTGCATAAAGATTTTAGAATTGAAATAAAGAAAACATGGACCAGATTCTTGTCAATTCTGTTAATAGTCGCATTAGGAGTAGCAATGTTTGCGGGCTTACGGGCTTGTAAAGATGATATGCTACAATCAGCAGACGAATATTATGACTCTACCAATTTAATGGATCTGCGTGTATTATCTACGCTTGGATTAACAGAAGATGATGTAGAAGCTATTAGCAAATTAGATGGAGTATCTGCGGTGGAGGGGGCATATTCGAAAGATGTATTGGTTCATTTGAAAGACTCCGACATTGTAGTTAAAACATATTCTTTAAATGATAGAGTAAATAAAGCTAAATTAATAGAAGGACGTTTTCCAGAAAATAATTCCGAATGTTTGGTAGACACCTTATTATTAGATAGTACTGGTTATAAAGTAGGAGATACCATTACATTATCCTTGCCAGAAGGAGATTTAAAGGATGATCTTAAGGAGACTTCGCTAACCATCGTGGGGAGCTGTACGGACTCTCGCTATATGTCATTTAGTAGAGGAAATGGAACAATTGGGGATGGGAAGATTAGTAGCTTTATTATCTTACCAAAGGAAAACTTTAAACAAGATGTGTATACAGAGCTTTATGTAACAGTAAAGGATGCTATGGAATTTAACTCCTATAGCAAGGAATATGAAGACCGTGTAAAAACTGTCCAAGAGAATATTGAAGCGATAACTAAGGAACGTGGAAGTATTCGCTATGAAGAAGTAACGAGAGAACCTAGGGAAGAATTAGAAAAAGGGGAGCAGGAGTTAGCAAAAGCAAAAAAAGACTTAAGACAAAAAGAGGAAGAAACCTATGCTAAGATTGAAAAAGGTAATTCATCTATAGAAGAAGCGCAAACAACACTCACTGCGGCAAAAGAAGAGCTAGAGAATAAGAAAGTTCTACTAAGTGCTACTTATCCGATAGAAGAAATAGACAAAATGTTCGCTCCAGAGGAAGCGAAATTAAAGGTATCAGAGGATGAACTAAAGAAACAAAAGGTTGTATTAGAGGAGCAAAGGGCAATTGCAAAAGAACAGTTTGCAAAAGCAAAAGAGGAGATAGCAGCAAATGAAATAACACTGCAAGAAGGAAGAGAAGAACTTGCCAAAATTGAACCTCCTACTTGGTATGTATTAAATCGTGATACCATCGAATCATTTGTTTCATATGAAATGGATGCTGACCGTATGGATGCGATTGCCAGGGTTTTCCCATCAATATTTTTCTTTGTTGCAGCACTCGTATGTCTTACAACAATGACTAGAATGGTGGATGAACAACGTACTCAAATCGGTATCCTAAAGGCGCTTGGATATGGTAAGATGTCGATTGCAGGTAAATTTATTAAGTATGCACTATTTGCAACAGTTAGCGGTAGCATTATTGGTGTCCTCATTGGACAGAAAATATTCCCTTATATCGTAATAAATGCATATCGGATCATGTATGATTCCTTACCAGTTATTTCAATACCTTATCGTCCATATTATGCAATCATGGCAGGTTCCTTTGCTGTATTATGTACAATGCTAGTAACCTTTATGGCATGTATGAAGGATTTAAAATCGGAGCCAGCACAGTTAATGCGTCCGATCGCTCCAAAGGCAGGAAGAAGAATCTTATTAGAACGTATCGGATTTATATGGAATCGTTTAAACTTTACAAAGAAGTCAACGCTACGTAATTTATTCCGATATAAGAAACGTTTCTATATGACAACGATTGGTATAGCAGGCTGTATGGCGTTAATAATTGTTGGGTTTGGTATCAGGGATTCTATTGGAGTAATGTCAGAATTGCAGTATACAGAGTTATTCCACCAAGATGCTTCGATTTCATTGACCGATAAAATTACGAAAGAAAATAGAGATTCGTTAATTCCAGAGATATTAGAGGATGATAGAGTTCTCAATGCTACTTCGATTTTAGATAAATCATTGAAGTTCTCAAATGGCAGTTTAAATCGCTCTGCTTCTCTATTGGTTGTTGAGAGCGGTAGCAATTATAACGAATTTTATACATTCCGTGATCGTATTACAAAAACGACATATCATCTAAACGAGGATGGAGTAATTATTACGGAAAAGCTCGCAAAGTTGCTTTCGTTATCGGTGGGAGATACCATAACAATTGAGATGGATAACTTTAATAAACAAAATGTGGTTGTTACTGCAATTTCAGAAAATTATATGGGACATTATGTGTTTATGACCTCAGATCTTTATCAGTCACTGTACGGGGAGGATCCATCTTATAATCAAATCCTATTGATAAATAAAAGCCATGCGACAGATTTTGAAGAAGGGTTATTTCGAGATCTTTTAGTAAAGTATAAAGATATCATGGCAATTTCATCGACAAACACATTTAACAACCATATTGACGATATGCTTTCAAGTTTAAATATCATTGTCTATGTACTAATTATCTGTGCTGGAATGCTAGCGTTTATTGTTTTATATAACCTAAGTAATATTAATATCAATGAACGTAAACGTGAACTAGCTTCGTTAAAAGTTTTAGGTTTCTATGATGTTGAAGTGAATTCGTATGTAATGAAAGAAAATAACCTTCTAACTTTCATAGGAATGATATTTGGTGTATTTTTTGGTATTGTTCTTCATCGATATATCATCATTACATGTGAAGTGGATATGGTGATGTTTGGTCGTTTAATAAAACCAATTAGCTTGATATTTAGTGCTGGAATTACGATGGTCTTTACTTTGGTAATCAGTCTTTTTATGTACTTTAAACTTAGGAAAATTGATATGATAGAATCCTTAAAAAGTGTGGAATAAGTGCAGTGTGAGGAGAATTTCTAAGGCGATAAAAGACGTCGCCTAAGAAATTCTAAAACTTCACACAAGAAGAATGAAAATGAAATCCATTGGAATTTCATTTTTATTCTTCCGGCATTCATGTATTGTTTGTGCCTGCGTCGTCCTCGGCACAAATATCCAACTTACTAAGAAGGCATTCTTTTAAGTGTGCAAGAAAAAGATAAGCTGGGAGATGAAAATAGACAGAGAAATGAAAGATATAGTCATTTCTTAACGAATTTTGAATATGATAAATTAAACAAGTAAAGGTGGAACAAAAGATATCAACTGTTGTTCCACCTTTTCTTTAAAGGAGTATCTATTTGAAGTCATCAGGAAAACTCGGGCCAATTATCATGCAATTGTTAGTTGTATTTGTAATATTTGCTATATTTTATAAGTTCATAATACCACGAACCTCAACATATTATCGGTATGTGTTTTATGAGCCGAGGATCGGGGTTTATCTAACCGAAAGAGATGTCGTAATGGTAAGCGGAGAAAGTTTTCGGCTTGGTGTAAGAACTGTAAATAAACGTTTGACTTTTTCTTCTACGGATTTTAAGGTTGCATTTGTGAATAAACTTGGAAAAGTAACTGCCTACCAACCTGGATTGGCTTTTATTAATGTTAAGGTGGATGGGAAAGTGTTACGATGTCGTGTACGCGTGATTGAATTAAATTATACATCTTTAAACTTAACCGTCGATGAGTCTAAACGGTTAAATGTAAAGGGCGTATTATTATGGGAATCTTATAAGAGTAGCAATCCTTCGGTGGCAGAGGTATCATTTCGTGGAAACGTTGTTGCAAAATCTCCGGGGACTGCGGTTATCACTGCGAAAGCGAAAGGAAGAAGTATGGAATGTAAAGTAACTGTAACCGAAAAAGTGGAGGATGCTGAAAAGAAAAAGTAAATATTCCTTGGGGAGTCTTTAGCATTTCATATGGAAAGAGTATAAAAATGAGTTGGAAATAGTTTGGCTTACTAGGATTTGAAAACTTACTCTGTACTTGTCATAAAAATCTAAGAATTGGACTAAAATAGTAGTAATTAATTGGAATGGATTAAACTATTATGAGAGGATTTAATTATCATTGGTATAAGAAAGCAGTTGCCCTTCTTATTGTTTTTATGTTCTTTTTTCAAAGTGGTATAGGAGCATATGCATCTGATACAGACGTGGGAAATTCAGTGTCTGCGAATAAGGAAAAATCAAACGATACAGAGGATGGGAAGGTAATGGATACTGTAAATGATGCAAATGTTGTTACAGAGACCGTCGAGTTCACGGGACCATTAGCGGAACAAATTAGGACTGATTTGGAAAAGGCTGCAGAAATAGTAGGAGATCTTACCTTAACGAGTGAAGCCGTTGTTTTAATGGAGGGTTCTACTGGGCATATTATCTACTCTAAAAATGAAACAAAAGAATTACGTCCAGCAAGTATCACCAAGATAATGACGTTACTATTAATTTTTGATGCACTTGATAGCGGACAAATTAAGATGACAGATCAGGTTTCTGTTAGCGAGCATGCTGCCTCTATGGGAGGTTCTCAAGTATTTCTTGAACCGTTTGAGACTCAAGATGTCGATACGATGATAAAATGTATATCAATCGCAAGTGCGAATGATGCCTCCGTTGCTATGGCTGAATTTATAGCAGGTTCAGAGGAAGCCTTTGTTTCGAAAATGAATGAAAAAGCAAAAGCTCTTGGTATGAACCATACGAACTTTGTGAATTGTTATGGCCTTGACACCGACAACCATTATACCAGCGCACTTGATGTTGCCTTAATGAGTAGAGAGCTTATTATGAAACATCCGGAAATAAGTAACTATTCTACTGTATGGATGGATAGGTTTGTTCATACCACAAAGCGTGGTCAGATTGAATTTGGCTTGAACAATACCAACAAACTAATTAAGTCCTATCAGGGGATTACTGGGTTAAAGACAGGTTCTACTGGATTAGCTAAGTATTGTCTTTCAGCAACAGCAAGAAGAGATGGGATGGATTTAATTGCGGTTATTATGGCGGCTCCGGATACTAAGACCCGTTTTGCTGAGGCTGCTAAATTATTAAATTATGGATTTGCAAATTGTAGTATCTATACAGATAACGGAGAAGGGCTTGAAATTCCAGAAGTAGCGGTTAAGAAAGGAATTGAGGAAACGGTTGGAGGTAAGCTTGATACCAAGTTTTCTTATCTTTGCATGAAAGGAACAAATCCAGCGAATATAACGAAAGAGGTTAAGATGTCAGAATCATTAGAAGCACCGGTGAATATTACCGATGTGATTGGTGAAATTACATATTATTACGATGGAAAAGAAATTGGGAAATTGTCCATTACAGCTGCAACTCCTGTAGGAAAAGCTGGTTATGGAGACTATTTTAAGAGATTGGTAAAGAAATATTTTTAAGACGGATTTTCCTAGGCGACAACCTAAGTTCATGGTATAATATAGTTAGGATTTATGCAAAATAGTTTTGTCGATGAATTGTGGCAAACTATTTTGCATATCTTTTAAGGTGCAAAAGTAAGAAAAGGAGTTAATTTATGCAATATATCATTGCAGCTGTTGTTATAGCTGCTCTTTTGGTAGTATACTTATGGATAGAAAACAAAAATCTGGTAGTTACCAATTATTTATTAGAGCAAAAGAAAGTACCAAGCAATTTTCATGATATGCGATTTGCTTGTATTACAGATTTACATTACAATCAGTATGGAAAAGGTAATGCTAGGCTACTAAAAGCTATTAATGATTGTAAACCAGATGCGATTTTAATCGCAGGCGATTTAGTAGTGACTGCAAAACCAAAAAAAGTAGAAGTTGCATACCATTTTTTAAGTGAGCTTACTAAGAGATACCCTGTTTATTATGCCCCAGGGAATCACGAACTGAAATGGGGGCAAGCGATTGGATGTAGCAAGGAATTTTATCAATCATTTTTAGAAAACTTAAAAAAATTAGGTGTATGTTATTTAAATAATGAATCGATAACATTAAAAAAAGGTTCGGATACCTTAATCATTCGAGGGTTATCCTTGCCACGTAGATTTTTTGCAAAAGGAAAAAGAAAAGTAGAAATTAATGCAAAAGATATAGAGTCATTGGTAGGAAAAACACAAGGGGATGCCTATGAAATTTTACTTGCGCATATTCCAGACTATTTTGAAGCATATGTTTCATATGGTGCTGATTTTATTCTATCTGGGCATGTGCATGGTGGCATTATGAAGCTTCCGTATCTCGGTGGTGTGATTTCTCCTCGTTATGAACTATTTCCAAAATACGATTCAGGAATCTTTAAGAAAGGACGCACAGTGATGTTTTTATCCAGAGGGCTTGGAACACATACGATACCAGTTCGAGTATTCAATCGTCCAGAACTCATTTGTGTGGAAATTAGAAAATGCTAAAGGAAAAGTTAATGTTACTTGTAGCCTCATTATGCGCGGGTGTTTTTGTTATGATCCTACATGAATTACCCAAGGCAATCTTATACCGACGATTAAAACATCGTTATGGTAAGGACGAAGATAAAAAATTTGAGAATCGAATCAATCCGGTTCATTTTGTGGATCCGATTGGTTTGATTTTTTGTGTTATTTATGGAATTGGTTTTTCAAAACCTTACTATTATCGCATGAAAGAAAAGAAGTGGAATCAATGGCTTGGAATTACTGGATTATTGTCTTTACTCCTTCAATTTATCATAGTAGTTGCGATATTAAAATTTGGATTTCATATGAATTCCAGCCTTACTTTATATGGGGAGTTTAGTATCTCGTATGAATTTTTAATGTACTTCCTTTCAAGCTATGCTATAATAAGTATTGGAATGCTAATAACGAATCTATTTCCTTTGATTTCTTCGGATATGTCGTTATTAGTTGCTGCAAATCAGCCAATTAAGTTTGTAACACTACTTCGCAATGATTACGTGATTAAGATGGCTTGGATGTTTTTGTTGCTGATTGGTACCATGACATCGATGTGCAATGCAGTATTTGACATTTTTATGAGGTGAGTTTATGAGTATTCCGGTAAAACTGGAAGCATTTGAAGGTCCCTTGGATCTTCTTTTACATTTAATCGATAAAAACAAAGTAAATATCTATGATATACCAATTGTTACAATTACAGAACAATATATGGAATATATCAAGGCTATGGAAGAAAAAAACTTAGAACTTATGAGTGAGTTTCTTGTAATGGCTGCAACGTTACTAAGAATCAAATCTCAGATGCTTCTTCCAGTGGAAGTAAAAGAAGAGGAAGAAGTGGTCGATCCGAGACAAGAATTGGTAGAACGATTATTAGAGTATAAGATGTACAAGTATGTTTCTTATGAATTAAAGGACAAGCAGATGGATGCGCAGCTTTTGATGTTTAAGCCAAGTACAATTCCGCTTGAGATTTCTGATTATAAAGAAGAGATTGATATTTCAGAATTATTATCAGATCTTACCTTAGCAAAGCTTCATACAATCTTTCAATCCGTTATGAAACGACAAGTAGACAAAATCGATCCAATACGTAGTAAATTCGGGAAGATAGAAAAGGAAGAAATCAATCTTTCCCAAAAGATTCTAGAGATACAACAATACGGTTTAGAGCATCGAACATTTAGCTTTAAAAAACTTTTAGAACGTCAGACAGGAAAGATGGATGTTATCGTTACCTTCCTAGGAATTTTAGAATTAATGAAGATGCAGCGAATTGAGATATGTCAAAATGACTTATTTGAAGATATTATGATTCATTATCTGGCTAACGATATTGCGCCAGTAGATGACTTTTCAATAGAATAAACAGAAAGGCCGGATACATATGGAAATCAAGAAATTGGAAGCCATGATAGAAGCAATTTTATTTACAATGGGAGAAGCAGTCGAAGTGGAACGAATTGCGAGTGCTCTTGATCATGATGTAGAAACAATACGTAAAATCATTCATAATATGATGGACCGATATGAGGAGGAAGAGAGAGGAATTAAAATTATTGAATTAGATAATTCCTTTCAGATGTGTACCAAAGCTCAGATGTATGAAGCAATCGTCAAGATAGCACATGTCCCAAAGAAACACATTCTTACCGATGTACTACTTGAATCCCTATCTATTATCGCATACAAGCAGCCAATCACAAAACAGCAGATTGAAAGTATTCGTGGGGTTAAGAGTGATCATGCGGTGAACAAATTAGTGGAATACAATTTAGTATGCGAAATTGGAAGAATGGATGCTCCAGGAAGACCGATTTTGTTTGGCACGACGGAAGACTTTTTAAGAAACTTTGGTATTGCTTCTTTAGAAGATTTGCCAGTGGTTACTCCAGAAAAGGTTGCTGATTTTAAAATGGAAGCGGAAGAAGAAGTTCAATTACAATTAGAGATTTAAGTTTGGATGTTTATGAAATCAAGGTAGGTTTCATAGACATCTTTTTTTATGCATATTCTTCTTGTTCGAAAATAAACTTAAAGTAAGAGTGTGCATAAGGGTTGAATATGAATAGCTACTACGAGAAATTAAGAAAGAATAAATCAGTTCAAATCTTTTTAGTTTGTACTGCCTTGGTGTTTAGTAGTTTTAATTTGATAAAGGAGAAAATGATAGAATCTAACGATTTGTCATGGTGCCATAAGAGAAGTGCTTCTGAGGAGGAGCTTAAGTTACCAGAGGCAGAGGATATCCCGCCAGTAATTGATAATAGTACTAACTTACAACTAAACGCCCTTTCTGCATGTCTCATGGATGCTTCGAACGGGCGTGTTTTGTATGGCAAGGACGCTTACAAAGAGATGTCCATGGCGAGTACTACAAAGATTATGACCTTACTTGTAGTGCTTGAAAATGCGAATCTGGATGATGTTGTTACGGTAACTAGCAATGCAGCAAAACAACCAGATGTACAATTAAATATTCAAACCGGAGAGCAATATATCCTTCGTGACCTTTTATATTCCTTAATGTTAGAAAGCCATAATGATACAGCGGTAGCAATCGCTGAACATGTGGGGGGAAGTGTAGAAGGATTTTGTAATATGATGACAGATAAGGCAAAGGAGATAGGCGCTAATCATACATCATTTAAAACTCCGAATGGATTAGATGCTGACGGCCATTACACTACAGCAAGAGACTTATCGCTCATAGCAAGTTATGCAATTAAGAATCCTGAATTTTGTAAGATCGTAGGAACTGCAACTCACCAGTTTAGTGAAGTAAATCGCAAACGCTCATATACTGTGAATAACCGTAATCGATTTTTATTTATGATGAAGGGAGCAATCGGCATTAAAACAGGATTTACAGGGAAAGCAGGATATTGTTTTGTAGGTGCTGTGGATATTGATGGTAAAACATTAGTTAGTACCGTGCTGGGTTCAGGTTGGCCGCCTCATAAGACCTATAAATGGGCGGACACCACAAAATTAATGGACTATGGGTTAAAAAACTTTGAGGTTTACTCGTTATATGAAAGATTAACCCCAGATTCACAGTATATTAAAGTACCAGAGGAGATTTCAGTACATAATGGTAAGATAAATTCTGTAAAGTTAGTATCAACGGATGAACTTTTATCAGAAAAGTTATTGCTTCGAGAAGGGGAAGAAGTGACTGTAAAAATCCAACTACTTGACCATATCACTGCACCAACAAAAGAAGGTGTAAAAGTCGGAGATATTTGCTACTATATTAATCAAAATTTATTCCGAAAAGTGCCGATAACGACAGCAGAAGCAACGGAGAAAATCGATTTGCCTTATATGATACGAGAAATCTTTAAATTCTGGTAAGTTAAAAAGATTTTAACCACATCAGCGGGTGGCAATGAGGTTATGAGCAAGTAGCGTAAGCGAATTGCGAGTATCCGCTTTGACTTTCTGAAATAAAAATTCCTTATGCATATAAGAAGCCAGCTATTCTAAAGTGATTGCTTTAAAATAGCTGGTCTTTCTATATATATAGATTTGTATAAAAAACATAAAAAATTAAGAATATTATTCCAGTATCCACTTGAAATCTTGAAATAATAGGTCTACAATTAATAGGTTGAAATAAAATACCATTTTTAGTAAGAAGAAGTGTGGTATGCAGATAGCGTTAAACAAATACAAAAGAAAGTGAAGGACATAATGATTAATGGAAAAAATGAAGCCAAAGATTTTTTCAATTAGGAAGAACTATTCGAAACAACAATTTATTAAGGACATGAGGGCAGGGATTATTGTTGCAATTATAGCATTACCGCTCTCCATCGCATTCGCAATTGGTAGTGGAGTTTCTGCAGAGAAAGGAATTTATTCCGCAATCATCTCTAGTATTGTAGTAGCCCTTCTTGGTGGAAGTAGTGTACAAATAACCGGGCCAACTGGTGCATTTATTATTATAACCCAAAGCATTCTAACTGGATATGGTATGAATGGGTTAATGATAGCAACCATTATGGCTGGTGTTATGTTGCTTCTTATGGGGGTATTTAAACTTGGTAAACTGATCCGTTTTATACCGGCTCCAATTACCATAGGGTTTACCGGAGGAATAGCGATTACCATATTTACCTTGGAAATCAAAGACTTTCTTGGAATTACAGTAGATAAGATGCCAACCAATTTTTTTGCAAAGTGGAGTACTTATATAAAACATTTTTCTTCCATTAATCTTAATGCTGTTTTGCTAGGGCTTATATGCATTGCTATTTTAGTTGTATGGCCCAAGTTTAATAAAATGATACCGAATTCCTTAATTGCATTAATTGTTGGTACAACAATTGCTTATGTGGCTAAGTTGGATGTGAAAACACTTGGAATGATACCAAGAACATTAACTGTACCAAGTTTATCAGGAGTATCTTTGGATGAATTTTTCGAATTGCTTTCCCCTGCATTTACAATTGCTATTTTAGTGGCGATGCAGGCATTGTTATCCGCAGTTGTTACCGATGGTATCATTAATAGTAAGCACCGAGCAAATATGGAGTTAGTAGCCGAAGGGGTTGCCAATACTATTTTAGGTTTGCTTGGATGCATACCTGCAACAGGTGGAGTAGCTCGTTCCATAGCGAATGCAAAAAACGGCGGAAGAACACCGATAGCAGCAATTTTTCATGGATTAACGTTATTTTTCTTTCTGATGGTTTGTATGCCGCTCATACAATACGTACCACTTTGTGTTTTAGCTTCTATCTTAATCGTAGTATCCTACAATATGTTTAATGTAAAGGCATTCCTAAGTTATCGCAAAGCACCGAGAAGTGATGTTGCTGTTTTGATTGCCTCTTGTGTACTTACCTTTGCTTTTAACTTGGTATTAGCGATTGAAGTTGGAATGGTTATGTCTTGTATCCTGTTTATGAAACGAATGGCGGATGCAACAGAAGTGAAGGGATGGACTTACCTTAGAGGTATGGATTCCTTAGATGAAGATAATGATCCGGATTCATTGAATTTAAAGGAAGTTCCAAGGCATACACTAGTATTTGAGGTTTCGGGACCTATGTTTTTTGGAGCAGCAGATAAATTAATTCAATTAACAAGCCAAGTGTCGGAGGATACCAAAGTGGTTGTTGTACGAATGCGCAGTGTTCCGGCAATCGATATTACAGCAATGAATTCGTTAAAAAAGGTGCATCAGCATTTAGCTAAGAATAATGTAACTATGGTATTTTCCCATGTTTTAGAACAACCATTAAAAGCAATGCGCAAAGCAGGTTTTGTTGATACCGTAGGGGATGAAAATATCTGTGAGAGCATAGATGCTGCATTAGATAGAGCAGAAAAACTGAGCGCTTAAAGAAAGGTCTAATCATTTCATTTCTTCAAGTATAGACTATTTCTTTGGAGTTTTTTAGGAATTTTGTAAAAAACAACATAAAAGATAAAAATACACATTACTTTCATCATTATTTCGCAAAAAGAGGTACAATTCTATTAAAAATGTGGTATAATAGTAAGATACTAAATTGTTAGGAGGAAGGAAAATATGCTGCGATTATCTAGAACTGGGATACGTAATCTTGCATCAAGTGACCTCGTTTATTCCCGTGGCCTGCAGTATTATAAAAGCAACCGAGTGACAAATGCGACTTTCTCAAAATCCACAAACCAATACAAATTCCTTGTAAAAGGTAGTTTCACATATCAAGTTAGCGTTACAGAGAAAGAAGATGGGGCATTTGATTATACCTGCAATTGTCCATCTCATTTGAAAGAAAAAGGAGCCTGCAAGCATGTGGTAGCAGGGCTGTTGTTTTTATTAAAGTATCAAGAAAAGTCAGCAATGGAAGAACCAAGAACACCGGAAGAGAAGCGGGCTTTTCAAGTACTTGATTATTTTGCAAATCAAGATGACACTTATGCTGAGGGTGAAATCTTTAAAATAGTACCAACCATTTCTTTACCAACCATGTTACGTCAAGATTCAAATGCGCTTCTAATGCTGCATGCTGGAAACAATCATATGTATAAGGTTCAATCCATAAAGAAATTTTTGACGGATTATAGTACCAATCAAAATATTATTCTTGGCAAAGACTTTAAGTTTATTGCTGGAGAAAGTGAATTTGATAGAACGTCAAAAAAAGTGATGGAGTATTTAGTAGGAATCTTAGAAATACAGGAGTTAATTGATAAAACTTCCTATGCTAAACTATTTGCAAAACATCAAATGTTGTTATCAAAAAGTATGCTGTTAAAATTGCTTTCTTTGTTTGGAACAAGCTCTTTTCGCTTGGAACTAAATCAAAAAATCTATGAAGATGTTAAATATATCAATGGAAATCCCAATATTGTATACGATTTAGATGTCTATGAAGATAGTATTTTACTAGATTATAAAGAAAAAGAACCTGTGATTCCTTTATCCGAAGGTGGAGAGTTAATCTTTTATAATAGCTTTATCTTTACCCCGAACAAGTACTTTATTAAAAATTATGTACCCTTTTATAATACCTTGGGTCGAGAAAAGAAGCCATTGGTATTTCGAGGGGATAATAGACAGCGCTTTTTAGAAGAAGTACTACCAAAGTTACACGAAACGATGGAGATAGAAATACCGGAAAGCTTAAAGAGTAGGTATCTTACGTTACCAATGCAGGCGTGCGTCTATCTTGATCGCTATCATGGTGGAATTAAGGCAGAGCTTAAGTTTCGATATGGTGATTATGAATTTAACTGCTTTGAAAGTCCAAGAAGTGATGAATTTATCGTAGTTCGAAGTAAGGAAGATGAATATGAAGTAATGAGGCTCTTGGAACAACTTGATTTCGAACCGCACAGTACATTTTATCATCTAAAGAATGATAATAGCATCTATGAGTTCCTAACGGGTCGTATCCACGATTTACAATCAGTAGCTCAGCTTTATTATTCGGATTCCTTTAAGAAATTAGGCATAAAAAATAGCAGCAACTTTAAGGTTGGGCTACGTATTAGTAACGATATTGATTTGCTTGAGATGGATTTAGAATCTGAAGATATCCCGCAAGAAGAACTGAGAGCGCTATTTCGTTCATTCCAACTTAAGAAAAAGTACTACCGCTTAAAAGATGGCAGCTTTATTAACTTAGAGGATGAACATATAGCTAAGATGTCAAATATCTTAGATGATTTAAATGTATCCGTGAAGTCTCTTTCTGATGAACCAATTAAGTTATCAAAAAATAAAGCGTTTTATTTGGAAGATGCCCTTAATGGTAGATC
>DPVV01000072.1:0-1773 GCA_003526525.1 Lachnoclostridium phytofermentans
CTATGGTACCGAACATTATATTAAAGAAAATCGAAATTATTAATATTATACCAGTGTTTTTAAAGCCTATCAATAAGTATTTGTTGTTTAAAACCTTCTTGAAATTATCTAAAGTAATCTTATTCCACTTTGGTAACCATAAAGGTGAAGTAGAAACCATATCTCCTTTTGTCTTTAGTGCTGCGAATAAAGTCAGAAGAATTGGTGCTAATACAATAACAACCATTACTAAGCATAAAACTTGCTTTGAAAGTTGATGAATTACTTTTTTATGCATATAACAAACCTTTCCCTTTCCGAAATGAGGAGACTTTGTGCGAAGTACAGATCTCCATAAAATATCATCTTAAACCCGACCTTGAATCTACTTTCTCTTGTCCCTTAATATAAAACCATGAATTAATTTGTTTTGTATTAGGTATATAGCTACAATCATTACCATGATTGCGACTGCCATTGTCGATGCTAGACCAAAGTTAGAAAAGGTAAATGCGGTCTTAATTGTATAAAGGGTAAAGGTTGAAGAGGCATAACCAGGACCTCCAGCTGTCATTACAAACGGAATATCAAATACTTGTAATGCACCTCTGATATTGTCAAACAATACGAAGTCTACCATTAACATAATTCCAGGAATCTGTACGTATTTAAATAAGTGCCATGCACTTGCACCATCCACTCTTGCTGCTTCTTCGACATCCTGTGGCAAGGATTGTAGTGCAGCCATGAATAAAATAACGTGATAACCGCTAAACCTCCAAACAGAGACAAACGATAATACATAATTTACAATTTTAGTATCTGAAAGCCAGTTTCGTATAAGATGTTCTAAATTAAGCATCTGCAAGATTGCATCAAATGCTCCATTTATAGGTGAAAAAAAATAGGAAAAAGCATAGGAAATCGCTACCCCATTGATAATATATGGCATAAATACCATTGTTTTATAGAACTTAGCAGCTCGTAATTTACTAGTTAATAACACTGCAAATGCTAATTCTACTACAATCATGACTAGATGAACAAAAAAATATACTGCATTATTCTTTAATGACATCCATAAATCTTTGTTCTTAAACATGGATATATAGTTATCTATTCCGATTAGCTGGCTCTCTTTCGAATAACCATCCCAGTTCGTAAAACTCATGCGGAAAAGATCAATTGCTGGAAATACTACAAATGCAATTAGTAATAGCATAGGTATGACTAATGCTATGATAATAAATTGTTTTCGTTTCTTACTTAATTTGGTCATTACTGCCTCCTGGTGGTAGAAAGATTCATATGACTTCCCTTTTATGAATTGAGGTTGTCGCAAAAGTTTTGCAACAACCTCTTTGAATTCATGCTACATAGGAAATCAATTATTTAATATTTAATTTTGCTCTTGCATCTTTCCACTTAGAATCTAGTTCAGTCAGTGTATTCTTTAGATCAAAACCGTCAGTTAACATCTGAGCTCCAAGTTTCTTATAGTCAAATGTTGTCTCATTTTGAATAGCAGTAAAATTATCGCCACCACCATCATACATAATGAGAACCTTGTCAGGACAAAGCTCATCAGACTCTGCTAAGATAGGTTCCTTGTCCTTAGGAAAATTCGTCATGGAGGATGCGGAGGAAACATAGTTTATGTACGATGGATACCATGCATCAGAATAGAACCATTCTACAAATGCTAAGGCTGCATCTGGGTTTTTTGAGTGTGTAGTTACACCCATGAAGGAGTCACCTTGAACAATCACATTATAAGGATCGTCTTTTGTATTT
>DPVV01000072.1:1911-2641 GCA_003526525.1 Lachnoclostridium phytofermentans
TTTGTATTTCTTGTTGGTAAATAGAAAGTTCCTAACTGAGAAATATCTTCTGCACCATTCTTAATGTTTTGGAGTCCCCAATCACCAAGTGCAATTATAGCTGCTTTTTTAACCGCAAATAAAGAGGTTACCTGATCATTCCCAAGGCCTAAAGGATCTTTTCCTAAAACTCCAGAGGTAAATAAGGAATATATCTTATTATATGCTTTGTTAATATCGTTACCTTCTGCAAATGGAGCATCTTGTGTAGCCATTAGATTCCAGTTCTGACCATTACCAGACTCTAGAGCTGGCATAAATTCCATATAAGGATAATCTGGCCACTCATCCTTTAAACCACAGGCAATTGCCATAAAATTGGGATCATCCTTACCATAGAACTCTTGTAATTTCTTAGCTACTTCCTCAAATTCTCCCCATGTAGTTGGGACTAAAACACCTGCTTCTTTAAACAGATCTTTCCAATAGTATACATACTCATAGCCTGAAGTCATTGGAATACCAAGAACCTTACCGTTAATTGCGTATCCAGAAGCTAATTCATTGTTTTCACAAGCCTTGGTGCTTGTTAAATCTAATAAGTAATCTTTAAATCTTGATAAGGTAAATGGTTTATTAAACATGATGTCTGGTAATTGATTTGCAGATGCTCTCATCTTCATCGCATTCCAATATTCTGAATCGTCTTTGATCTTTTCCACTTCAATTTCAATATTAGGATATTCTTTCT
>DPVV01000387.1 GCA_003526525.1 Lachnoclostridium phytofermentans
AATGAATCTAAAGATTGTTATAGGAAACTAAAATGAAAATAAATTTATTTTTATTTTTTTGCAAGATACTTAGTTTTTAGGTGTATATTACAGTATTGAGTTATATTATGTCTAAAAATACTGTAACCAATAAATAAAGTAATATTTTATATAAAGGAGAATTCATTATGAGAGATTTTATTATTTCTACTGATTCTACTGCAGATCTTCCGTTAGAATACGTGAAGGAACATAATATTTTTATACATCCATTATACTATAATTTAGATGGAGAGATTTACGGTGGTGATAAGAATCTTGATCCAAAAGATTTTTATGATAGAATGAAAAATGGCTTAATGCCAACAACTATGGCTTCCAATCCAGAATTTATTTTAGAATCCTTTACAAAGCAAGTAAAATCCGGTGCCGATGTCCTTCATATTAGTTTTTCATCTGCTCTTAGCGGAAGTTGTAGTAATGCTACAGTAACTGCTCGTGAAATATGCGATGAAAACCCTGATGCTAAAATTGTAGTCGTAGATTCTTGTTGTGCCTCCATGGGACAAGGACTTTTGGTATATAAAGCAGTTCAATTAAAAGAAGCTGGAAAATCATTAGAAGAAGTAGTTAACTTTATTGAAGAGAATAAAAATCATATTTGTCACCAATTCACAGTAGACAATCTCTTTCACTTACATCGTGGCGGACGTGTATCAAAAACCACAGCAATCATTGGTACTTTAATTAATGTAAAACCAGTACTTCATGTAGATAACGAAGGTCACTTAATTCCACTTACGAATGTTAGAGGCCGTAAAAAGGCTTTAACCACTTTGGTTGATAATATGGAACAAAAAACCAAAGGATATGAAAATGATGTTGTATTCATTAGCCATGGTGATTGCATTGAAGATGCAAATTTTGTTGCAGATTTAATTAAGGAGAGATTAGGAATCACTAACTTTATGATAAATTATATCTGTCCAACCATTGGTACTCATGCTGGTCCTGGAACTGTTGCACTGTTCTTTGTGGGTAGTGAGAAGTAAATATAGAATAAGCAATTTTCTATATAAAATTGATGCCAACTTCAAATCTTATCTATAAAAAGGTAGATAAGACTTGAAGTTGGCATTCTTATTTATGGCAATGAAATTTATAATCGCGCATTTTCTTGTTTCATGTAAAAAGCAGAAATTACTTACTGACTATCTAGTAAATCGAATTATCACCTTAAATAAGTCTCCATCCATAACAATCTGGAATAGTCCGCCTTGAATCTCTACAAAACTTTTTACAATTGCAAGCCCTAAGCCAGATCCGTCCGTATTTCTTGACTTATCTCCTCGAATAAATCGCTCACTAATCTCTTCTGGCGTTAGATTTAGTTCTGTCGCTGAAATATTCTTTAATGTTATCTGGGCGGATGCATCCTGTAATTGTACGGTAAGATATGCTCTTGTTCCGGGCAATGCATACTTAATTACATTTACAAATAGATTTTCAAATATTCGATAAGTTCTTTGGCTATCAAGCATCAAGATTACTTTCTCTTCCGGAAACTGAGTACGAACTTCGATTCCAGCCTCTTCAAAACGATCACTAAGTTCTAATTGAACCTGCTTTATTAATTCTACTAGATCAACTTCCACCGGATTTAAGGTTATGTTATTGCTGTTAATTTTACTTACTTCAAATAAATCTTCGATTAATTGCTTTAACCGTAACGACTTACGGTCAAGGGTATCTATATACTCCTTCTGTTGTTCCTTCGTTAGGTTATCTTCTTTTAACAGATTTACATAAGTGATAATTGCCGTTAATGGTGTCTTTAAATCATGAGAAACATTCGTGATTAATTCCGTTCTCATATTCTGACTCTTCACTTCTTCATCCACCGCTCTTTTAAATCCATGTTGAATTTTACTAAGCTCATCACCAAGTGGTTTTAATACACCTAGATCTTTTTCAATTGGTACTTCAAGATTACCTTCTGCCATCTGATGAGTAACATAAAGTAGATAGTCATGCTTATCTTTTAAATCTGTCAGATATTTTTTTACAAAATAATATAAGACAATCGAGTACAACACAAGTACAGGGATACCAAAAAACCAGATACTACACATAATTAAGATGACTAGGAAGTTAATGATAACATATTTTAATACTGTTTTATTCACACCATCACTTAAATTTACTGAAAGAATTGACTTTACCAAACGTCCAATTCTACGATTTATATATGCAAAGAAGCGGATGAATAACACATTTTCAATTAGATAACGTTTCAATCCTTTACGGAATAGTTGTAGAACGGATATTAACACTAAATAAATACTTCCAAGATAAAGAAACCAACCTCCATACATTGCAATATTGGTAAACAGTCTTGCATAAAAAGGAGAGAAGTTAACATTTTCAAGATATTCTTCAATGGCGCCACTTGGATAATACGAACTAATATAAGCTATCCCAATTGTCGCAAAAACAATTCCAATGATAAATAACGCGTCAATTTCGAGTGGTATTTTACTTAAGAAACCATTTCCAATCCCCAAGGGGCGAATACAAAAAAGGATAATTCCTAATAAAACCACAACACCAATCGCTACGCTTATTAATATAATCAACCCATGCATCTGACTCTCATTATAATCCACAAAAAAATTATAAGAATGATCTAAAAATCCTTGATAATTTTTATTTATGGCATATACCATAGCAACATTCGTCGGCTCAACAAAAGAAATATCTTCTGGCTTGAGATCAAGATATGTTTTATCGCGATATAAATAGGACGAATTATTTTCTAATCTTCCATTCTTAAGAATGCTGGATACTTTTTCTACATCAATTCCGTAGGATTTTTGAATCGATGCACTCCCATTACTATCATACTCAACTACAAGATATCCAACATAGGTATCCTTTAACTTCTCTTCCATCTCAGAGTCGACAGAGGAACTTTCTAATAAATAGGTTAAGAAATCTTCATTACCTGAGATTTCTCCATAGCTATTATTGTTTCTATCAATGATTGCAAAGTCTAAAGAGTGGCTATAATATAAGTGATTTCTCAAGGAATAGATATTTTCATTAAAACTATTAATCTCGTCTCCATGAAACTCGTATTCTGAAATTTGATTATTCATATTTTCTTCCATATTGTAATCAAAACCATCATCTGGATAATCGTCAATATGATTTTCAATATTACTGTCCGACTGTGTTTGATCGATTAGATCTACTTTACTATTTGAGTCAGGGTTCTCATTTAGGTCAACATTATTGGAACCATTTTTATTATTTAAGCTTTCTTTATTATTTGAGCTTTCTTTATCATTTAATGCTTGATTCTTATCTATCTCCTCTTGTTTTTTTCTATATTCTTCTCTGATTTGCTTTAGTTTTGGAAGATAAATATCAATGGGATCTATTGAATAAGTATTATTTCGTTGTTCCATGACACTTAAGTATAGACCATAACCCGATTCCAATAGATCATCAAATCGTATGTCTTCCATTTGTTCTTTTCTATTTTCCCAGAGTTGCTTTGCAACATCTACAGCTGTGATACTTACTCCAAGCAGTAAAACTATCGCTAGTAATATACCGATAACACTTCCAAGTAATGGAGATTTCCCATTTGCCTGTGTTACTTGATCTTCTCTTTCTTGATTATTTATTGAATCCATTATTAATACCTCCACTGATATTTCTAATATTTCTCGATTTTATATCCAACTCCCCAAACAACCTTTAAATACTTTGGTTCTTTTGGATTAATTTCAATTTTTTCTCTGATTCTTCTAACGTGTACCATAATGGTATCGGTCGTGATTGGTTTTTCGTTCCAAACTCGCTCATAAATTTCATCGGGTGAAAATACCCTGCCAGGATTTTTTATT
>DPVV01000438.1:0-4573 GCA_003526525.1 Lachnoclostridium phytofermentans
TGTTAGACCATCAGCCATCAGAACTTGAAACTGCTGCCTCCCTTGGAGTAGACTTACAACTTTCCGGGCATACTCACAATGGTCAAATATGGCCTATCGGCTTAATTACAAAGATATTTCATATAAATGAACTGAATTATGGAAATAAGAAAATTGATAACTACAATGCTATTGTGACTTCTGGTATTGGTTGCTGGGGATTTCCGCTTAGGCTCGGTAGTAAATCCGAAATTGTTATCATCCAAGTAAACAATTCTAAGTAAAGTCCCAGTGATAAAAGCGTATTTTACAACTATGATTCTTTACGAACTTTTTTTATTATTACTAAAAAATATAATTTAGGATGCAAATGAAATAAAGAGCTGTCGCACTAATTACATAGTGCAACAGCTCCTTTTCTTTACTTTGTTACTGTAATATCCTTTTCTGCTAATACAACTTTTTCTTTTCCTTTCATGACATACACGATAATCACATCTTTTCCAGCGGACTGTGTAGAGATATTTACTTTTTGCTTGCCTGTATTCTTACCAACAACAGCAATCTTTTTCTTTGTAGTTCCCCACTGTATTTCTGAAATATCATAGCCACTTGCCATACAATGTGCAGTCACTTTTGTACCAACTTTTGTTGTATTTTCATCGTATACAATCTTAATCGAAGCTTTCAAAACGTTTACTACTGTTTCAAACGTAGTTGTCTTATCATTCACTGTAACCGCGGTAGTAATCACTGCTTTACCAACAGCAACTGCGGTAATATTGCCATCTTTACCTACTTTAGCCACCTTAGGATTTGACGATTGATAAGTAATTTCAACAGTTGCCTTCTTATCTTTTTCAAGCTTAAGGATAGAGTTTGGTATGTTAACCTTAAGCTGACGCTCATTGTCTTTATTACCACCTACATAAAGCTTAAATATAGAAGAATTTATAGAAATATTATCAAGCATTTTGTCATCTATAACAACATTCTTATCATCCGTCTCAACTTTTCCATCTCCATTTCCATTTTCAGATGGCCCGGTTACTGGAGGAGTTACCGTTGGTGTTACAGGTGTTAATGTAGCTGTAAGTGATATAGTTTTCTCTAAAACTTTAAGACCATCCACGTAAACGGTAATTGGTATCAAATTGACACCATTGCTTAAGTTAAGCTTCGCTAAATAATTATTATCCTCTTTCGCGATTGCTTCTTTATCGCCAATCTTTACAACAGTATTTTGATCCTGGCCAAAGATTTGTACCTTTACTTCAATATCCGCTGTAGCAGAAGTATATACGTTTTCTTCATAATCAAGGAATCCAGTCAAAATAGCAGCTGCAACTTTATCACCAACATGAAATGTATTTGCTAGGAGCTGTCTATAAACACGAGATCCCGAACGATCAACCGCTGATAATACGAAACCACCTTCAGGTATCAAACTATCATTTATTTCTGGTGTTGCCCAGTTCCAGTCTGCTGCCTGTCTCTGGTTTTTCAATTCTGTTACGTTTCCTTTTGCATCTACAACAACTTCAACGCCCCATTGATTGGTACCCGTACTTGTACCATAGGCATCGGTATAAATTGTTATTTTATCTTCGGCTCTGGCAGTATCAATGTTATCCACTGTCAAAACATCCTGAGTTTTAGGATTGTAAACCCCGATTACTGCTGCATTCTTATATTCGGTATCTGCTATCGCACAGCGAAGTTTATCCCAATCAACAAAACATAGATCGAAGATCATCGATCCTTCGCTATGCTGATACGCTGCTTGGAAAATCATTCTCTGATCTGGTGCTTCTGATAAATTCGTTAGATCAATCGAAGCATACAATGGAATTTTGTTATTTATTAAGATGTTATTTAATGTTGTATATTTCTGCATCAAAGCTTCGGTTGTGTAATAACATCCTGTCATGATGAAGTCAATATGTTTAATATAACTAGTCTTAGAATATTCAAACTCTTTTGCATAAAGTTCTTCCATAGGGAAACCTAGGCGTTCATTGTATTCAAAAGAGGAATCTGCCCAGTTAACGCCATTTTGATAATATGACTCATACCAGGAACCAACATATGCTGCTAAATCTATGTTTCTATTCTGAGATACCTCATATTGATTCATTAAAGTTTTTAATTCAGAAACAAAGCTTTCAATCACAGTACTACGATAAGCTAACCATTCAAGATAATGCTGTCCAGTTACCATAGATCCATCAGCCTTAATCTGGAACGCATCACCTGGCCAGTTTTGTAGTGTTTTTCCTTTTCCCTCAAGGTATACCGCAAATTGCTCTTTGCTTAAATCACTAAAATCTGCATACTGATTATCATATCTAGCACGGTCTAAGATGATACCATCAACAGCATAGTTTTCAAGTACATCTCTTACTATATCTAATTCATGTTTCCTTACTTCTTCATTACCTGGATTTACAAAAAGTAAGGTGGATTTTCTGGAGGAATTTAGAATGCTTTTTAATTCTCCCTTATCTTCTGGAGTCTGAAATACTTCTGCCCAATCAGGATGATTTTTTGCAATATCTAGAGCAAAATCATTTGTTGCAATGTTACCTTCCGTAAAGAAATTCGAACTAGCATATAACTTAATTCCATTTGCATGTGCTTCTGCTAGCATCTCCTCAAGAAAATCAATATCCATAGCAACTGCTTTGTTTGGATTCTTGGTTTCTGTCATGTATGGTGTATTGCTTACGGTTGCCTTTTTATAAGAGACATAACCTTCGACTCCTTTTACGTCGAATGCTAATGCAGTGATACCAGCTTTTTTAGCGTTTGCCATCATCTTTTGAATCTTTTCAACAGTATTTAAATTTTTAACGCTTGCAAACTGATCAATCCATAAAATAACAGGCTTATTCTCAGATGCCCTAACTCTCTGGAATAGGATTACGTTCTTTGTACTTTCAGTATAATCTACCCCATTTTCAATTAATGTTACATCATAGTAATTCGCTCCCTGAGCTACTGGTACTGTTAGAGCATAAGTCCCATCTGCTTGAATTTTTTCTGTATATTCCTTACCATCATTTATCTGATCTACTCTTACAGAATAAGTTACGCCGTCTTCTAAATTATTAACCTTGCCTGAAATTGTGAAAGAGCTTTCTGTAATGGTCTGCATACCTTCCTGCGCAACTGATAAGGAAGCATGCTTTTTAATATTTCCATTCTGACCAGTTAACTTTAAAATTTCCGCTACACTCACTGTCTTTTCATTTACTTTTAATTTAATAGTTTGGCCAGGTTTAAACTTAGTAGCAAGAAATTTCTTATATCCTGCTGTTGCATAACTGCTATCGCTTGCTAAAAGGATAAAACCACCCTCTGGTACAGGCACATCTGTAGATTCCTTAAATGATGGATTTGCACCATTGATCGATTGATTGATCACCTGTTTTACAATCATATTTTTATCAACTACAACTGCAACATTGGTTGTTATAGATCCATCACTAACCCATGGACGATTACCATAAGTGAATATAGAGATCGAGTTTTGTACTGATACTGGTCCAGCAAAGTTCGGATTTACAAAATCAATTGCTTTTGTTTCACCAGTACTTCCAAAGTCTGGATCAAATGCAGTCTCAACTACTAAGTTTTCTAAGGTATATGTAAAATCTGTTTGATTATTATCTCCACCGCCTGGAATTTCCACTGGGTAGCTGTTAAGTGCTTCTTCTAGTGATATTTCAGTATCACCATTGTATAACTTTACACTATCTCCAACTTGGAAATTTTTCGCTAAGAAGGACTTAAATCCTGCAGTCGCATAGGAGTTATCGCTAGCAAGTAAAACAAATCCTCCCTCTGGTACCGCTACATCGGTAGATTCTGTAAATGATGGGTTTGCACCATTTATGGATTGATTAATGACTTGAATAACCTCCATTTTACTATCAACAACTACTGCAACATTAGTTTTAATAGAGCCCTCACTAACATATGGTCTGTTTCCCGTAGAAAAAAGTGAGATAGAATTCTTAAATGTTATAGCCCCTCCACTTGCTGTAAATACTGGATTTACAAAATCAATTGTTTTCTTTTGACCATCTTTTGTTTCAATCTTCAAATCGAAAGATGGTTCACTTGCCTTTACCGTTACAGGATCGACACCTATTATTCCTAGTAACATAGTTAGACAAAGAAGCAATGCAGTAATTCGATGTTTCATTTTCTTTCTCTCCTTTTCGATATTTTAGCATTTTCAATTTTGTCAATATTTCATAGTTTTTATCAAATATTGAAAATAATTTTCTTTTTTAAATGAAAATGCTTTTTACTTTTTTAGTTCTAATAATACATATTGAACAAATTAGCATTGTTTTATGGTATTTTATTAGAACTATTTACATATTATCATATAACTTATAAAAGTCAATTGAAAAATATTTTTTTCTTATCCTCCTTTTTTCCTATTTTTCTAAATATGATTCCAAAAGATTCCATAAAAAAGAAGTATCCTACAAAAAAGAGATTCACGCTCTATCTTGTAGGATACTTCCTTTTACATCGTTAAATTTTATCTAAAGCTTAGCGATATATTATAACTTATTTT
>DPVV01000438.1:4703-6279 GCA_003526525.1 Lachnoclostridium phytofermentans
GTTATAACTTATTTTATTTATCTAACACCTATTCACTAAATATCTATATGTTTTATCATATATCATCTTTTATATTGATAAAAGCAATTCATATGCAGTCATAAATCAACACTTAGACTATTTATCTAAAGCTTCTTTGAGAGTTTTTCTAACAGAACCTTTACCTTCTAACATCTTAGTAAAGTATTCTTCTACTAACTCACCTAAACCAACTTCGTATAAATCCACCCCGAAGATATCCTTGCGAGTTAAGATGGCAGAAATTTGAAAGGTTTGTGGAAGGGATTTCCCTAATTCAACGCCATCTAGAACCTTCTTTAATTCTTCATAGTATGGATCAGGACTAACTTCAAATTTCTCTCCCTCGTCATTAACACCAAGTAAATATCTAACCCATGCTGCCTGTACTAATGGGATGAGTTTTAAGCTACGAATTGGTGTGCCTTCTTTCTTCTGATAAGCTTTGATGGTCTCTCCATATCGTATGGAAAGCTTTTGGCTAGTATCGGTTGCGATACGCTGTGGAGTGTCTGGCATAAAAGGATTAGGAATTCTAACCTTAATTACAGTGTCAATAAAGTCTTTTGGTTCCATGATTTTTGGATCTACAACTACAGGAAGTCCCTCAACATATCCGAGGCCTTCAACAAGACGTACTAAATCCATATCCTTCATTTCTTCACTTATCTTTGTATATCCAAGTAAACATCCAAATACCGCAAGACCTGTATGAAGTGGGTTAAGGCAAGTACAAACTTTCATTTTTTCCACTTTATCTACTGTTTCCTTGTCAGTGAAGATAACACCCGCTTTTGATAAATCAGGTCTTCCATTAGGGAATGCATCTTCAATCACTAGATACTCTGCCTCTTCTGCATTTACAAATGGTGCAACATAAGTATTTTTACTAGTAATGACATCCTCAACATCTTCAAATCCGACTTCTAACAACATCTTCTTTACGCTCTCATCAGGACGAGGTGTGATTTTATCAATCATACTCCATGGGAATGCAACAAGTTCGGGATTTTCAATATAGGAAACAAATCCTTCTTCTACTAATTTTCTTTCTTCCCATTCCTTTGCAAATGTATCTACTGCAGCATAAAGCTTATCTCCGTTATGAGAACAGTTATCCATACTTACAAGAGAAAATGGTAACTTGCCTGCAAGATATCTCTCATAGCAAAGAGCAGTTAATTTACCAAGATAACTCTTTGCATTCTTAGGTCCTGCTTCAAAGTCTTTTGCTATATCTGGTATAACTTCACCGTTACTTTTGTTTACCTGATATCCTTTTTCAGTTATCGTAAAACTAACCATCTGAAGGGAAGGAGAACAAAAGATTTCCTTTAATCTTTGTTTATCTTCTACAAATGCTTCATCAACACGTAATGACTCAACAATGCTACCAATCACATTCTTTTCGATAGATCCATTCGCTTTTAAGGTAACTAAAAGACTTAAATTATCATGTGGAGTAAATAGCTTGTCTATAATTTCATAATCATATCCTTCAGCAACTATAAGACCCTTCTTTTCAATTCCTTCTTCGAGAAGCTTCTGCTGTAACGCA
>DPVV01000437.1 GCA_003526525.1 Lachnoclostridium phytofermentans
TTTTTAACATCTATTCTTTTATGAACTTAATTAACTTTCTACCATTACGCTCAGTCTACTCATGTACTTTTTTCTTACTAAAGAACGAAAAATCATCGTCTTTATAATAAAATAAAAGCAATATTGCAAACAAGACTGTTGAACATGTGATATAGATGTCAGCAACATTAAATACTGGAAAATCGATTAACTCAAAATAAATAAAGTCAATGACATGACCATATAAAATTCGATCAATCAAATTATTTCCTGCAGCACCAGCAGCTATAAACACTAAGATATAACGTATTGCATTATATTTTTTAGTTCTTGGTAATTTAAAAAATAAAAAAACCATAACGATGACAGCAACTACAGTTATAAATGTCAAAAGGTATGCTTTGCCACTAAAGATTCCCCAAGCTGCTCCATCATTCTCGTGATAGATTAACCTAAGAGTTTTTGGTATTATGACAAGCGAATCCCCATCCGCAAATTGTAACTTTGCAAAATATTTTGTAATCTGATCAAGGATAAGCAGAATCACAAATAAAATACCGTATTTAATATAAGTTTTTTTTGATAATAAAATCTCCTGTTCCATCCTAAAGTTACCTTTCTTTCATTATGAACTCAATTGCCCTAATAAGCTCTTCCGTCGTTATTGTAGTATCAATAACTGCTTCTCCAATACGACGTAATAGTATGAATTTGATTTGACCTGCATCCATTTTTTTATCACGGCTTAATGCTTCTAAAATATTTGCTATCTCTAATTTTTGTACTCTGATTGGTAGTTTAAATGCTTCTATTGTGGATAAGATATCCTCATGTTCTTCTTTCGTCAAGTATCCTCTCTCATAGGATAGATAAGACGCAGCAGCCATACCAATTGCTACACATTCTCCATGTAATAAGGTAAATTCCATCCATTTTTCTACTGCATGTCCAATGGTATGTCCAAAATTAAGCCATGCTCTTTCGTTTTGCTCATGAGGATCAATTTCTACCACTGAACGTTTTATCTCGCAGCTTCGACCTACCATTTTTCGCAGTACCGTAACGTCTTTTGCTATAATCAGATTCCTATTCTCTTTTAGCCACTCATAGTAAGCTATATCCTGAATTAATCCATGTTTTATGATTTCTCCCATACCTGAAAGAAAAATACGGTCATCGATTGTTTTTAGACATTCTAAATTCATATAAACACAGGAAGGCATATAAAATGCTCCTACCATATTCTTATAGGCTTTAAAATCAACTCCCGTTTTTCCTCCTATACTGGAATCAACCATTGCCAAAAGAGAAGTAGGTACCTGTAAAAACCTTATTCCTCTTAGATAGGTTGCAGCAGTATAACCAGTCAAATCACCCACTACACCCCCACCAAGTGCTAATAAAAAATCTTTACGATCGAAACTCTCCCTGATTAAATACTCATATAAATTCTGCACAGTCTCAAGATTTTTATTATCCTCACCTGCTGGAAAAACGAAAGATACCACCTTACCGACATGATCTTTACAAAGCTCCTCCAATTGCTTAAGATAACACAGAGCAACATTATTGTCTGTAACTATACATATTTTTCTATTTTTTAATTCAAGGGAATTGATTTCTTCTACTAAATCCATAAAAGAATCGTTTAGAACAATATCATAGCATGGTTCCCCTTCATACTTTACTTCTAATCTATCGTATAAATCAAGCATGGCAAATTTCCTCCTTAATCTTCGTCATCCTCTAGATTAATAAAGGAAAACTCTTCCTGCTGATCTTCTACAGGTTCTGAATGAGAGTAGGTTACTTTCATTAACTCATTATATTCCTCTAAAGAGATTTCTTCACTTGACGCACTGACTTGCTCCAAAGCCTCCGTATAGTCTTTCTCTGTATTCTGATATTGCTTCTTTGAATGTTTATTATTATTAAAATTGTGATTTTTATTTCCAAGTGAATTAGCTTGCCAATTCGTCTTGTTTACATTGTGATTCTTATTATTTGAATTATAATTATTATTGTCATTATGATTATTATTTGTATTCTGATTATTATTTATATGATGATTCTTATTTCCATTTCTATCGTCATATTTATTACTCTTAGTTGCTACTGGAGGTATTTGCTTCTTGTCCGTATTATTTTCTGACGCAATCTCTATTTTTCCTGACTCATTATATTTATCAACATTATCAGCCTTTGTAACATTCGCATCTTTTTTATTTAGAGAAACAAAGGTCTCAATTTTTGCGAGACTGATATCAAAACATTCGCTTTGTAAAAGCTCTATTTGAGCAGCTGCTAAATTTTTAAATTGCAATTTATATTTTTCATACTGCTGCAATAAACCGATTGTTTGAGCATGTAAATGTTCCAATTCATTTTTAGCGTCAGCAACAATAAGCTGTGCCCTTGTCCTAGCCTCATTTTCAATATTTTTTGCAGTGACTTGTGCCTGTGCCTTTGTATCTTCTGCTGTTTTTTCTGCAAGCACTAAGGCTTTTTGTAACGTTTTTTCAATTGTTTTGTAGTACTGAATTCCTTCTGTTAAGACTGAGATCTTGTCTTTCATTTCCATATTCTCACGGTAAATCTGCTCGTAACTTAACAATACCTCACGTAAGAAAGAGTCCACATCCTTCTTATCATACCCAAGTCCACCGGATTTGAAGGTTTTACTTTGAATTTCTATTGGTGTAATCATATCCTATTCCTCCTATTGGTATATAGATAATGTTGCGTATATCCTGCCTTTTTTTGAGATACCACCTTGTTCTTTCACCTTGAATTTACCATATCCTCGTACGGATACAATGTCATCAGGTTTTAACATATAACTATTGGAAGTTACCAATCTTGCATTGACAAATACCTTTTCGCCAGCAATTAACCCAGTAATACTACTTCTTGAAGTACGAAAAGCTAATGCAATAAGGGAATCCAAACGAAAAGAAGCAACGCTACCGGTTACTTCTTTAAAAGATATTGTGGCTTGTACTTCATCTGATTTTATCACTTCAACACGAACGATATTGTGTCTTACTTTGCTAAGGTTAGTATTAATAAATTCACTTAACCGAGAATCACAGTAACAATAAGCCTCTTTTCCTCTCACTAAAATGTCTCCAAGTTTGGAACGTTCAATACCGACGTTAAGAATAGCTCCCAAATAATCTCTATGATCGAGTTCCCCTGCAAATTTTTCACTTGCTGGATAGATTCTAAGACATTGAATTGGATAATCGTTTTTTCCCTCTGCTTGCAAAGAGATATTTCCATGCTCTTTTATTAGGTCTCCATGAAAACAAATACGAACCCTTTCCGCACCCTCATATCCACCATACACCGAGTAAGCTAGCAAGGGTAATTCTTTCTCCATACTATGAAATATACTGATTTCATTTATATTTAAGAAATCAGTATACACACATATCTCCTTATGATAAGCACTTTTCGCTGATTCTGAAATAATCTTACGAAAAAGAAGCTCTTCTTTCTCTAAATTCATGTAATCTCCATTCCGCCGCCACCTGAGAATTTGATTCATAGCACAAATTACGTGTTACACTTGAAATCATGCCCGATCAGTAGGCTGTGTGAATTCACACGTATCGCATTGAATTCTAATTATTTGTAAAAAGAAATTACAATTATGCTCCGATTAACTGCTGTAAATAAGACAAGATAAGAAAAGCAATAATCGGTGATAAATCTGTAATAGCAGTAAAAAAACTGGAATGACTTAATAGAATTTTTACTGGATTTAAGATTGGGTCTAGTATAAATTTCAGCGGTTTTTTTATAAATGAAATTAAGAACATATCAACGAAAATCTGTATTAATAAAAAGACTTGCAAAATACTGAAAAATATCGAAAAAGACTTCGTTAATATTATATTTATAGGCACCATTCTAAAAATCCTTATTAAGTGTTGGAACTTCAAAACCGTTTTGGCGAATCAAATCCAAATAATCCCCCGAAATATCTACAGAATCCGGAGAAATAATAAAAATATAACTTGAAATCTGGTGTAATTTGCCATTTAAAGCATACACTGCTCCAGAAATAAAATCCATCACACGCTGAGCAAGGTCTACATCAAATCCCTCTAAGTTGATAACCGCAGCACGTCCCGATAATAACATATCACAGATATCCTGAGAATCCTCAAAACTAGTAGGCTTCATAATGCATACTTCTAAGCCCTTTTGAGGGTTTCTAATAGGAACTACCTTACTAACATTGTTCTTTTCCATCCGCTGGGAACGCTCTTTTCTTAAATCTGCAAAATCTGATGTTCCGGTCGCTGCAGAGAGTTTTGACGAACTACTTGTTGCAGCTTCTTCAGAGAAAACAGGTCTTTGAGACGAAAATGTTTTCTTCTCCTGTTTCACAGCTTGTCTCTGTTCTTGTCTTTCTGTCTTTCTACGTTCTTTTTCCTCTAGTTCGCTTACGTAATCATCATAATCATCTAAATCATCATCATCTGTCAGCTTTAAGGAATCCAAGATATTTTTAAATAAATTTGCCATAGCACA
>DPVV01000289.1 GCA_003526525.1 Lachnoclostridium phytofermentans
GAGTTCAAGCTCCTGCTGAAAAGGCACGATATACTACTTATTTTTATTATTTTAACAAGAAATAATAATCTGTAATTTTACATAGATTTCACATAACTTATACACTAGTATGATTGTTTGTATATTTTTTTTATGTTAAATTAAAACTGTAAAAAGGAAAGAATAAAAAATAAAAGCCATTGTAGAAGGAGATTAATTATAATGATGAGAAAATTTATGAAGAAGGCAGCAGTTGTGGCTTGTTGCGTTGCATTAATCGGAGGAGTGCTTACTGGTTGTAGTAAAAATGATAATAATAAGGATTTAAATAATTCAAATTCAAATAATCAAGGTGGAATAAACGAACCTACAAAAGCAGAAGATAAAAACCAAGCAAACAAAAAATTAAGCGGCTCTATTATGTTAATAGGCTCTACATCTATGGAGAAGTTAAGTAGAGCAGTAGCAGAAGATTTTATGAGTAAAAATGGTGGTGTAATAGTAACACCTGAATTCGTTGGTTCTGGTGCAGGTATCGAGGCAGTTTTAAAAGGAACCGCAGACATCGGTAATTCCTCCAGAAATTTAAAAGATGCAGAGAAAGAAGCCGGAGCAGTTGAAAATATCGTAGCAATTGATGGTATTGCCGTAGTGCTTGATAAATCGAATACAGTTACAAACTTAACCAAGGATGAGTTAGTTGGTATTTATACAGGTACTATCCGTAATTGGAAGGAGTTGGGTGGCAATGATCAACCAATTGTTGTTATCGGTAGAGAAGCTGGTTCAGGTACTAGAGGAGCATTTGAAGAGATCTTAAAAATTGAAGATCAGTGTGCATATGCAAATGAATTAGATAATACAGGTGCTGTAATGGCAAAGGTTGCTTCTATACCTGGTGCAATCGGATATGTATCACTTGATGTTGTTAATGATAGTGTAATTGCTGCTGCTTTAGATGGTGTAGATCCAACGGCTGAGAATATTAAGGCTGGTAATTACTTCTTAAGCAGACCATTTGTTATGGCAACGAAAGGTGCTATCAGTGAGCAAAGTGAATTAGTTCAAGCGTTCTTCGATTATATGCATTCAGAAGATGGAAAAGCAATAATTAAAGCGGTAGGTTTAATCACCGTAGATTAGGAAGAGAATAAGTAAGATAAACTATTTGAAAAACTTATAGAAGAAAATAAGAAGAAATAAGACAAATCAATGGTTGCATAGGAGCCTACATCCTATGCAGCTAAGTACTTAGGTTTAGAAAGCTATGGAAAGAGGAAGGCAGTGTATGAAAGAAAAGAAAGATGAAAAAACAATGCCAGTAAGTAGTTCGATACATGGCGGGATGTATCATAAAGCTACTGATAAAGTAGAGAAGATTGCGCATGGCATTTTTATTACATGCGCTTTTGCTGCTGTTCTTGCAGTGGCGTCAATCTCACTCTATATGATTATTAATGGTGTACCAGCGATATTAAAGGTAGGCTTAAAAGAAATTCTATTTAGTACCGTATGGAAACCTACGGCAGCAGAACCTAGCTTTGGTATCGCATATGTAATATTAACTTCCATCGTTGGTACGTTTGCAGCAATCTTAATTGGTGTGCCAATTGGCGTTGGTACCGCAGTGTTTTTAACAGAAATCGCGAGTAAAAAAGTAGCAGCAATCATAACACCAGCGGTAGAATTACTAGCAGGAATTCCGTCCGTTGTATATGGTTTACTTGGTATGTTAATATTAAATCCTCTCATGTATCAGTTAGAAATATATTTATTCAAAGATTCAACAACACATGTATTTACTGGTGGAGCTAACTTAATATCTGCAGTTCTAGTATTAGCAATCATGATATTACCAACTGTAATTAGCATTAGTTCTTCTGCACTGCGAGCAGTTCCTGCTTCTTTGAAAAATGCTTCCCTAGCAGTTGGAGCTACAAAAATGCAAACAATAACGAAAGTATTACTTCCTGCAGCTAAGTCTGGTATCGTAACAGCAATTATATTAGGTATCGGTCGTGCGATTGGTGAAGCAATGGCGATAAGTTTAGTAAGTGGTAGTGTTGTAAATATTCCGCTTCCATTTAATTCAGTACGTTTCTTAACAACAGCGATTGTTAGTGAGATGTCATATTCTCAAGGAACTCATCGTCAAGTCCTCTTTACAATCGGCTTAGTATTGTTTGTGTTTATTATGATTATAAACCTTTCCTTAAATAGAATTCTTAAGAAGGGAGGTAAGGTTGAAAGATAAGATATTCTTTCAACTTAAGTAAGATGGATAGAAAAATTAGTATTTATGAAAAAAGAAGAAGACCCAAAGATAAGATTCTAATCGGTTTTACCCTTCTTTGCGCAGGAATCGCTATTGCGTTATTTGTTGGTATTGTAGCATATGTTTTTATTCGTGGAATCAAAAGTGTTAACTGGGAGTTTCTAACGACTGCACCAAGTGCCATAAAAGGAACGTTTGGTATCGCAGGAAATATTATTAATACTTTGTACATTGTCATTTTAACCTTATTATTAGTAACCCCTATTGGTATCGGTGCAGCGATTTATCTGAATGAATACGCGAAGCCGGGAAAAGTGGTTCAATTAATTGAATTTACTACGGAGACATTAAGTGGTATTCCATCGATCATCTTTGGTTTATTTGGTATGGTATTTTTCGGTACTACTCTTGGATTATCTTACTCCTTATTAACCGGAGCCCTAACTTTAAGTTTAATGGTGCTTCCTCTTATTACAAGAAATACACAAGAAGCATTAAAGACGGTTCCGAAAAGCTATCGTGATGGCGCTCTCGGTATGGGATCAACCAAATGGCATATGATTAGAACGATTTTATTACCTTCAGCAATGCCAGGGATTATTACTGGTATCATCCTTGCCATAGGAAGAATTGTCGGAGAGTCCGCAGCTCTTTTATTTACCGCAGGTAGTGGATACTTATTACCGCAACTTGGTGAATATGGGGAAGGATTGATAACGAAGGTAACTCAACCAGGCGGAACATTAACCATCCAGCTCTATCTTAGTATGACAAAAGCAGAATATGACAAAGCATTCGGTATTGCTGTTGTCTTGTTAACGATAGTTTTAGGTATTAATATTCTAACAAAAGTGTTAGCACGTAAGTTTGACGTGAATCGGAGGTAATAAAGTGAGTAAAGATAAGATTATAACAAGAGATCTACAATTATATTATGGAACTAATCATGCACTTAAAGGAATTAACATGGACATCAAGGAGAAATCGATTACCGCTTTTATAGGTCCTTCCGGTTGTGGTAAGTCAACATTTCTTAAGACATTAAATCGTATGAATGATTATGTCGATGGTGTTAAGATTACTGGACAGATTGTTCTTGACGGTGAGGATATCTATGGAGATCGGGTAGATACTACATTACTTCGAAAAAAAGTTGGTATGGTATTTCAGCAACCAAATCCATTTCCTATGAGTATTTATGATAATGTAGCTTATGGACCAAGAATCCATGGAATTAAAGGAAAAGCAGAATTGGATGAAATTGTTGAGAGATCCTTACGTGGAGCAGCATTGTTTGATGAAGTAAAAGACCGTTTAAAGAAATCTGCTCTTGGCTTGTCTGGTGGACAGCAGCAAAGACTATGTATTGCTAGAGCGCTTGCAGTAGAACCAGAAGTGTTATTAATGGATGAACCAACATCAGCGCTTGATCCGATCTCAACCTTAAAGATTGAGGACTTAATGAGTGATTTAAAAGAAAAGTACACCGTTGCTATCGTAACTCATAATATGCAACAAGCAGCACGTATCTCTGACTATACAGCATTTTTCTTAGTGGGAGATATGGTTGAATTTGCTGAAACGGAAACATTATTTACAAGACCTACAGACAAGAGAACAGAGGATTATATTACAGGTAGATTTGGCTGATAAAAGAATATGGGTAAATTGAACAGGCATTATCAAAGAAAAAGTATGTTCAATGAAAAAGGATTTTCAATGAAAAAAAATTTTTCAATGAAACATATTGCGATAACGTACTAATATGCTATCATAATTAGTAAGCGCAATTGCCCTGAATGGAGGATAATTAATATGGCACCAAGAGTAAGTTTTGAGTATGAGTTAACAATATTAAATAATAATTTAAGAGATATGGGTACGTTAATAGAATCAGCAATTGATAAAGTAATCAAAGCATTTGAAAATGAAGATGAAACTCTTGCAACGGAGATTATTCAAGGAGATCGTACCATTAATGATATGGAACGAGTGATCGAATCAAGATGTCTCTCTTTAATTCTTCGTCAGCAGCCAGTAGCAAAAGACCTAAGAATTGTGACTACTGCTCTTAAGGTAGTAACCGATATGGAACGTATCGGAGACCATGCAGCAGACATATCAGAGTTAATTCTTCGTAATATCAAACAAAATACGTATAGTATCGTAAGTGCAATACCAAAGATGGCACAAGTAGCAAAAGAAATGGTGCATGATGCGGTAGATGCATTTATTTCCTGCAATACTGAGGCAGCAAGGACTACAATAAAAAAAGATGACATTGTCGATGACTTATTCAATGAAGTGAAAAGTACAGTCATTGAAGCAATGAAAAATAGTGGTGAAAATGCGGATAGCTACATTGACGTTTTAATGATAGCAAAGTACATGGAGAGAATTGGGGATCATGCGGTAAATATCTGCGAATGGACAGAATTCCATGAAACGGGTTCCCTTAATAATGTGCGTATTTTATAAGTGGCAAAGGATTGGTACTATGAGAAAAGCGATTATTAAACGATTTATTCTAGTGATGGTAGGAGCTATGGTGTTTAGCGGTATCTTATTTTATACAACAGTTAGTAATACCATGCATAAGAATACAAAGGAAGACATGAGATTAAGTCTGATCATGCTTGATAATTCGCTTGATTATACCGAGCCGTTAATGAATCAGATAAAAATTTTATCAACTACTTTGGACCAGAAACAAGCAAGGTACACCATTCTAGATGCTAAGGGAGATGTTATCGCGGACACTGGGACTATGGATATTGAAAACTTAGAAAATCATTTCGAACGTGAGGAAGTACAAAAAGCCTTAAGTGATGGTATTGGTTATGCAAAGAGGTATTCTACTACAATAAAAACACAGATGCTCTATACTGCTGTAACTTCTAGTAAATCAGATTATATTTTAAGAATTGCGATTCCATATTCAGGAAATTCAGAATATCTGTTTTGGCTACTTCCATCCATTATGATTAGTATTACTGTGTCAGCTTTATTAGCAGTTGTGATGGCAGATAAGTTGACAAAGACGATTACTAAGCCTTTACAGCAAATTGCATATATTATGGATAATTATAAGGAGGAGAATCCAGAATTATCCTTGCCGAATACACCATATGAAGAGCTAAATATTATTACCCAGTCAGCAAAAAAGATGTCTGAATCTGTTGAAAAGTATACAGAAGAAATTGAGTTTGAGCGCATGGTACGTCAGGAATTCTTCTCGAATGCGTCTCATGAATTAAAAACACCAATTACTTCTATTCGCGGATATACAGAAATTTTATTGAGCGAATTTACACCCGATGAAGCTACCCGTGAGGAGTTTTTGAAACGAATATTAACAGAAACAGAGAGTATGACGAATCTCATCAATGATATTTTATTAATATCAAGACTAGAAACAAGGGATTATGAGATTGAAACAACAGAAATTCGAATGGCAATGCTTTTACAGGATATTATTAAGACTCTACAACCTATTGCTGCAAAACAAGGAGTAGATTTGCAAACCGAATGTAAGCCAGCAATTATAAAAGCAAATAAGCAACATATGAGAGAATTATTGTTGAATCTGATTGGGAATGCAATTAAGTATAATAAGCCAAATGGTATGGTTTATGTTACGATAACTACCATAGGAAGAGACTTGCTAATTGAAGTGAAGGATACGGGGATTGGAATTCCGAAAGAATCGAGGGTAAGAGTGTTTGAACGCTTTTACCGAGTGGATAAGGGAAGAAGCCGTAAAGTAGATGGAACTGGTTTAGGTCTTTCCATAGTAAAACATATTGTGAATTTTTATGGTGGTAATATTACATTAGAAAGCAAATTAAATGTTGGCTCTACTTTTACCGTAAGATTACCTGAGGTTAAGGCAAATATGTAGAGTTCGTAGATTTGATAATAGGTTGTGTAAAATAAATAAAATGTTATAATTGAATTTGTAAACTTAAGTAATACTATAAATAAAAACGTATGCAAGCACAGTTGTAAGATACAGGCGAAGCAGCAGATGGAGGACTTAAGTGATTACATTTGAAAATATAGTGAAAAATGAAGCGGTAAATACTTATATAAAAAAGGCAGATGAAACCTTAATAGCACTTGGATATACAGAGCATAGTTTTGCACATGTTAGGAAGGTAGCATTTACAGCAAGAGATATCTTATTAACGCTTGGCTATTCAGAACGTGAAGCAGAACTAGCTCAGATTGCTGGATATCTCCATGATATCGGCAATGTCATTAATCGTATTGATCATGCGCAAAGCGGTGCTGTTATGGCATTTCGTATTCTTGACAAGATGGGTGCAGGTGCAGACGAGATTGCGACAATTATTACAGCGATAGGAAATCATGATGAATCTACAGCATTTCCAGTGAATCCAGTTTCTGCGGCTCTGATCTTAGCAGATAAAACAGATGTTAGGGATACTAGAGTGCGTAATCAAGATATCGCAAAATTTGATATTCATGATCGTGTGAATTACTCTGTTAAAAAATCAGAAACAACGATTAATGAAGATAAGACGATGATTGAATTAAAACTAATGGTAGATACTTCTATTTGTGCTGTGATGGATTATTTTGAAATATTCATGGGAAGAATGCTTTTATGCAGGAGGGCAGCTGAAAAGTTAAATTTAAAATTTCAGCTTGTCATAAATGAGCAAAAACTAATGTAGTAGGGGGTTAAGAAATGGCTACGGAGGTAAAAGCATTGATCTATATTGTGGAAGATGATAGAAATATTCGAGAAATCGAAGGGTACGCACTAAGGAATAGCGGATTTGAGGTGGAAGTTTTTGAAACCGGAGAAGAGTTATATAAAGCTTTGGAGAAAGAGATTCCAGATTTAATTTTACTAGATGTTATGCTACCAAATGAAGATGGACTTAGTATTCTTTCTAATGTAAGAAAGGATTCAAAAACTGAGAGTATTCCTATCATGATGGTAACAGCAAAAACCACGGAGATGGATAAGGTCAAGGGACTAGATCTTGGCGCTGATGATTATATTACGAAACCATTTGGTATAATGGAATTAGTTTCTCGGGTGAAAGCATTACTACGCCGTGCAGGAGGTACCGGTCAAAACTCTGGCTCTCTTAGTTTTCATAATGTGTCCTTACATGTTGAAAAGCATAGCGTAACCGTGGATTCTGGAAGCTGTGAACTCACTTATAAGGAATTTGAACTTCTTAGATACCTTCTAGAGAATCAAGGAATTGTTTTATCCAGGGATCGAATTATGGAACGTGTTTGGGGATTTGATTACGAGGGAGAAAGCAGAACAGTAGATATGCACATAAAAACGTTACGACATAAATTAGGAGCCGGTGGAGACATTATAAAAACTGTCCGTAACGTCGGGTATAAAATCGGGGACTAACAAATAGGAGGAAGTCCTATGAGTATGAAAAAAAGGATAACGGTACAGTTATGTGTAGTAGGCGGCATTGCCATTGTAGTCACCTCAATGCTTGCAATGTTCGTCTATTCTATGATATTTCAGAGACAAATCTTTAGTGATTTAGAAACAAACCTTAAGGTTATGGAGGTTTTGTTTGAAGACGGAAATTTTGAGAAAGGCATCCAGGCTCCATCAAAAGATTTACTTCGTGTGACACTCATGAATCGTGATGGAGAGGTCTTATATGACAGTGATGCGATTTCCATACATATGGAATATCACAAAGAGCGTCCAGAGTTTGTAGAGGCTTTAGAAGAAGGCATTGGAAAAGATATTCGACTATCGAAAACGATCGGGAAGAATACTTACTATTATGCTAAGCTAATAAGGGATGATTATGTATTACGAGTTGCCAAAGATGCAAATGGAATGATTGCTTTATTTTATGAAGCCTTACCAATCATTTTAGTTGGTGCAGTGGTACTTTTATTTATCTGCTTGATACTTGCACATTATCTTACAAAGAGGATCATTCGCCCAATTGAGAATATGGCAGAAGAATTAGCACAAATTACGGAGTTCAGCGAAAAGATTCCCTATGAAGAGTTAAAACCATTTGCTACGATGATTAAGGATCAACATAGTAGTATTCACAAACAGTTAAAGGATTTGGAGCATAGTGAAAAAATCCGCCAAGAATTTACTGCAAATGTATCGCATGAGTTAAAAACTCCACTAACTGCTATCACGGGATATTCTGAGCTGATTGAGGAAGGAATTGCAACACCTGAGGATTCCATACGTTTTGCAAAAGAAATCCGAAAGAATGCTACTAGGTTACTTCATCTCATCAATGATATCATTGAGTTATCAGAGCTTGATATTGCGGATGAGGAGGTTAGTAAGGAAGAGTTAGATTTATATGAAATAGCAAAAAACTGTGTTGATACTCTTAGAATAACTGCAAAAAATCATGAGGTAGAGCTAAGATTAATTGGTAATTCGGTATTTTTATATGCTAATAGAAATATGATGGAAGAGTTAATAACTAATCTTTGCGACAATGCAATTCGGTATAATAAAAAGGGTGGTACAGTAAAGATAGTTACTTATCATGTAGATGAGAAAGTAGTTCTTACGGTAGAGGATACTGGAATTGGAATTCCCAAAGAACATTCTACCCGGGTATTTGAACGTTTTTATCGAGTAGATAAAAGTCGGTCGAAACAAACTGGTGGAACAGGACTTGGACTTGCGATTGTAAAGCATATCGTTGCAAAGCATGATGCAAAAATTACATTAAAAAGTGAAGTGATGGTGGGGACTACGGTTACTATAGAGTTTCCATCGATAAATAAATAAAAAAGTAAGGTGCTGTTGTAACGTTAACACCTTACTTTTTTGTTTTTTATGACAAGGAAAAGTTCACAATAGCGCTTTTTCTTGTTCATTGTATTTTAGTAAATGATATCTTTATTCGTTTATTTCTGGTAAAGCATATTTTTTCTTGTTTGCCTCAAATTGTTCTGTAAAATAGCGCTCGCCCGTGAATTTTACATCATGAAGATATTCATGGGTATCAAAGCTGTTTTCATTCAACTGCAGCATACTTACTGCAATGTTAGAACAGTGGTCAGATACACGCTCAAAGTTTGTTAAGAGATCGGTATAAACAAAACCAAGTTCTGTTGTACACTGTCCTTTTTGAAGTCTTCTAATATGACGATCTTTGAGTTCTTTTCTTAAGAGGTCTATTACTTCTTCCAGTGGCTCGATTTGCTTAGCTAATTCAAGATCATCGGTAACAAACGCTTTTATTGTCATATTTAAAATATCAGTCACAGCATCTGTCATTACGTTTAATCCATCTTGTGCTTCTTTAGAGAAATTAATCGATTTTTGATTAATCTCCTTGGCAAGATCTAAGATATTTACCGCATGATCACTAATACGTTCAAAATCACCAATGGAATGTAAAAACATAGAAACTAAATTACTATCGCCTAAGGACAGTTCTTTACTACTTAATTTAACAAGATAGGTTCCAAGCATGTCCTCAAATTTATCAACTCTATTCTCGTTATCCATAATAGAATCGCTAATTTTTTCATCATACTTTGTAAGCTGATGAATAGAAGATAGAATAGTATCTTTCGCTAGCTCAGCCATTTGTTTTGTAACTTCGTTACACTGATCTACTGCATAACCAGGAGATGCAAGAAAACGCTCATCAAGTCCAGTGATTGTATCTTCTGAATTAGCAGTGTCTTTATCATCTTTTAATGTAAGACAAGCAAGTTTCTCAAGTCCTCTAGTAAATGGAAGTAATACCGCAGTAGTTAATAAGTTAAATGTTGTATGAACAATAGCGATAGATACGGCATCTACGGAATCATTAATAAAGGAAAATCCTATGGTATACTGTATGGAGTAAAATGCGATTAAGAACAATACGGTACCAATTAAGTTAAAGTAAAGGTGTACTAATGCAGCAC
>DPVV01000074.1 GCA_003526525.1 Lachnoclostridium phytofermentans
ATGAAGTAAAATTTCTTAAAGATAAGAAAAATTGTTTATGGAAGAGATTATTAGACTATCATATAGATATACAACAACAGACAAAAGTTTACGATAATATTTAGTTAGGAATATAAAAATGGGTAAAAGACTAATTACAAAACTAAAAAAAGGAATTGGTAGCATTGATTTACATTGTCCTCAACAATATATACCTTGGATAAAAACAAGTGAATTTAAGCATTCCCTTGGCACACGTTATACTATAAAAGATTTAAAAAATGGAAGACTAATTCATTTGATGAGTGGATTAGAAAAGGATTATTATTTGATTTCAAGGTGGAATGATAATGTTGTTGAAATATTTGAACAATATCCATTATTACCGATTTCAGATACTAAAAGAATATGCTCGGAGTTAGGAATACGGCACCCGTTCAATACTAAAGATAAAATATTTAATGTTTTTACGACAGACTTTTTAATGTTAGTTAAGGATGATGATAATAAATTTAAGTGGATTGCAAGATCTGTAAAACCTAAATGTGAGCTTAGTAATAAAAGAACACTTGAAAAGTTGTATGTAGAATCGGCTTACTGGGCAAAAATGGACATAGAATTTGTGGTTGTAACAGAGGAAAGTATTGACAGAAACATGGCGGATAATATTGAACGCATCAGGGCTGGCTTTTATTATGATTGTGAGCCATCGGATGAGATTGAAAGAATAAAATTTTTGATAGCTCAAAAAAAAATCATAGTGGATATGGGCATAGAATTATCATTTGAAAAAATAAGGAATGAATACTTAGGTAGGGTGGATTATGAGTAATGCCAGAGTAAAAGTTGGAGATGTTTTAATTTATACAAAAACAACTGAAAGATATAGAATAATACAAATAAAAAATTTTGAGTGTTTACTCATATGTATGGATATTAGTAAATTGAAGATATCTCGTCACGATTTAAAAGATATTATTGTTGCACTTGAAAGCGAATTATTTATGTTACAAGAGGATACTAATGCTGATTTAATTCTTGATGATAATGAAGATATGGTATTCAATAAAAGACTTACTATTATTAACGCAATAATGAATAGGATTAATAATGACCTCTTGTCATTGATAGATGGAAGACAAGGTATTCTTATAAAGGAAATTTCTTCTGAATACAATGTTTCTGTAGTATTTATATACAAATACTTGCGCGTTTTTTTGCAAGGAGGAATGAATTATCAGGTTCTCTATAATAAGTATTCTAATTGTGGGGGAAAGGGAAAAGAAAAAAAATATACTACAAAAAAGGCAGGAAGAATAAGTTCGAATTCCTTAGTACCTCTTGATGATGAAGTACTGCATAATTTTGAAAAAATGCTTAAGTATTATGTGAAAAAGAAATGTAAAGTGGCTAAGAAAGACTTGTATGAGAAAATGATTATGGATTTTTATACCCAAGAAATACAACTGTTCGATGAAATCGAGTATATCTTAAAGCCAATATCCCAAATACCTTCAAAACGCCAATTTTATTATTGGTTAAACAAAAAAATTACTATAGCAGATAGATATAAAATTGAATTTGGTAGTAGCGTAGCGAAAAATGATATAAGGCCTCTAACTTCTGATACTTTATATAGAAATTATGGTGCTGGATACTGTTTTGAAATGGATGAAATGGAAACTGATTTCTATTTAGTAAGTAGTTTTAATAGAAGTTATCGAATAGGGAGAGCTATTCTATATGTAATTATAGATACTTATAGTAAGGAGATTGTGGGTATTTCTGTTGGGTTAAATAATAATAGCTGGAATGGTGCTAATTTAGCTTTATTAAATATGATAGAAGACAAAGTTGAGTACTGCAAAAAGTATGGTGTAACTATACAGGAGGATGAATGGCCAGTTTCAAAGCTTATTCCCCAATCTATACGTGTTGATAATGGATCTGAGTATATCTGTAATAGTTTTTACCAATTCATTGGAGAGCAGGGCATCAATATTCAGCATGTTACTGCTGGTTGTGGAAGTTTAAAGCCTAACGTTGAGCAGTCGTTTAACCAGTTCAACAAATTATTAAATGGAAAGATTGAGGGACAAATATATAAGGAGCATAATTCAAGGCATATTGAGAAAGCTACCCTAAATATTTACGAGTTTACCCAAATAGTAATATATTTTGTACTTAACTATAATAGCCGGTATATGAAGTCATATCCAAGAGATAAGGATTTAATAAGTAATAATATAAAAAGTATTCCGAATGAGATATGGAATTATAGTATATATAAGCATGGTTGCATTCGATCTGTTTATTCCGTACCTAATTTTAAGTTTTCTTTATTGAAAGAGGGAAAAGCTCGAATTACAAGGAATGGTATAGAATTCAAAAGACTTATTTATTTGCCCGATGATACGGAATGGATTAATAAGGAACTTGTAAGTGTTGCAATGCTTGGAGCAAGAAAACTTAGTATTCGTTATGACGATAGAAATACTAACAATATTTATTTTAATGATGGTGAAAAAATAGTAATAGCAACACTAAATGTGAATAAGAGCATTAATAAACCATATTTAGATCTTAATTGGGTAGACTTTGATATACAAAAGGAGTTAGAAAAAACAGAAATTATAAATGCAGACTTGAATAATACTAGCAATAATATACATGCAAAAAGAAAGATTAATGAAATTGTCAATAGAGCTAAGGATTCGAGTAATAATATTCCAATAGAAAAAAAGATATACGCACTCATCGGGCTCATGAAAAGAGAAAACTAGATTCTGAGCAAAGTATTAAAATCAATGTGGATAATCATGTAATCACGGAAGAACCAAGATTATGGGATGATGTATGTACCACACAGAATGAAGAATCTCTATTAGATTTATTTAAAAGTTATCATTTAGAGGAAATAGACAATGATTAAAAATTATGCTACAGGATATGTTAATACTCAATATGAGGATATAGCACTAAAGTTTGATTCAATTACCTGTGTTGAGGCTAAGTATATTAATAATTTGAGTATATTGGATGAAAGTAATGATTTAATCGATGCATTACCACCAATTAAGACAGATGCTCAAAGTATGGAATTTTTTGAGTATCTGCCATACTATACACCAGATGAGAAAAACTTATCAAATGCAGAAAGAGCACTTGCAATTTTAAGGTTGGATAACCTACGAAAACCTAGAAATTTTACGATTCAATTAGACTTGGCAATTGCATTAGCATTGAGACGATGCTATATGGCAAGAAGAAAGTTTAATATACGCGAACAACAAAATCTTTTAGAAATTGGGAGTTATTATAGAGATTGCGAATATAGAAGGATAACAGGAAGAAAAGTAATGGGCTTCTCATTGATAGGTGCTTCAGGAGCAGGTAAGAGTACATCAATTATTTCTGCATTACAATATTATCCTCAGGTAATTATTCATGAAACAAATAATAGTAGGTGTATACAGGTTGTATATTTGGTAGTAGAATGTCCAGCTGATGGGAGTATAAAAGCATTTTATGATGCTTGTTTTACATCCCTAGCGGATGCTTTAGGTATTGATATTGATGGCTTGGGAACTGCTAGAACTATTGATAGTAAAGCGATGCTATTTAAGAAATTAGCATTACGCTATAATATTGGTATGCTTGTCATTGAAGAAATTCAAAACTTATCTATAAGACGTGAGGATACAATGAATCAATTTCTGACATTGACAAATGAAACTCAAATACCTATCGTTTTTGTCGGAACATATAAAGTGTATAATAGAGTCTTTGATATAGATTTTCGTTTGGGACGTAGAGCGGGTGAGCAAATTGAAGTTGGCCGGTATAAATATGATGCCCTTTGGAAAAATTTAATTGAGACATTATGGAGATACCAGTGGTGTAAGCAAGTATCAAACTTAACAGAAGAAACATCTAGAATCTTTTACGAAGAAACAGGAGGGATACTAGATAGGGTAATTAATCTTTATCAAATGGTCCAATTAGAAGCCATA
>DPVV01000073.1 GCA_003526525.1 Lachnoclostridium phytofermentans
CTAAAATTCATTGGATTATCATACCTAATATAAAAGTAACATTCTGCACAAATCACAGTAAATAAAGTAAAAAAACTTGAAACCATTACACTCGAGAAAAAGTAACCTAATATAATTTTAAATTCTGATATAGGAGCAATAAGAAAATCTTTACGTATTCCAGTCGAAGCGTCTTCCACGCATAATTGCATGATTCCAAAACAAGTTGTCGTATTTAGTACAATCATCAAACCACCAACCATCATTCGATCGGTAAATTCTTCTGCTAATATACTTGATAAGCCATTTGCGACAACAGAGTTAAGAATAAAATCTCTAAGAAATATTGCATACAACCCCATAACAATGAGTATCGATACAAAACTAAGAAGAACATTTCTTTTATTCGAGCGAAACAAGGTGATATTTCTATCCACAAGAACTCCTAATTCCCTCATTTCTAACCTCCTCTTTAATCATCCAATATCTCCTCCTAGTTCGTATATGCGTCTTTACCGATATGAAGTCAAAATATAGCTTATTTTTTATAGGGATTTTTGTATTACATTTCTAATATATATTATTTATTTACCTAAAAATATGAAGTCAATGTAGTTTATGAGTAGGTAACAAGCCTTGGAATAAGCAGGTTTTACCTCAGTTCGGATTTTTTGAATATATAACTTATTATTTTTTTTGTGCTAATAAATCTAGATAGATATCCTGTATAGTAAAACGTTTGTTTTCCTTCCAAGGTTCACGTAGCAATCGATCACGATTTTGGCATAATAGAATCTTTCCTTCATGAATAATACAGATATGATTCGCATAGTCCGTTTCTTCCATATAATGTGTAGTGAAAAAGATTGTAATTTGATGGTCTTGATTTAATTTTCTTAGAACCTTCCAAACTAGAGTTCTTGCCAATGGATCAAGTCCAATGGTTGGTTCATCTAATAATAATAGTTTTGGATTAGTAAGCAAAGCTCTACCAATTTGAACAATGCGCTTCTGACCGCCAGAACATGTCACGTACTTTTTACTCCGAATTTTTTGTAGTTCAAGTAGAGAAACTACTTGATCTATTTTTTTATATAATTCTTTTTTAGACTTGATATAAAGCCCGCCACGATAATAAAGATTCTCTTCCACTGTTAAACTTCCATCTAGAACATCTTCTTGAAAGACAACACCAAGTTTTCGTTTGATTTCTTCTGATTGGGAATCCAAATCAAGACCTTCAATAACAATCTTTCCACTGGTTTTATTTAATAAAGTAGCTAACATATTCATTGTTGTACTTTTTCCGGCACCGTTTGGTCCTAAAAACGCACAGATTTGACCTTTTCCTACCATAAAGTCAATAGAATCCACCACAGTCTTCTTATGAAAGTTCTTTTTTAAATCTTGTACCATGATACAATTGTCCATAAAAAACCTCAATTGTATATTCATTGTAATTTATTCTTAAGTTATATTTTGCAGAACTAAGGATTTGCGTATATATGAATCAGTCAAAATTTATGTAGCTTTTTTAATGTTTCATTCATCTTTTATTTCTTTATATAATCACAATACATTCTTCCAAAGATTTGCTTTTTTGTTCAATCTGTATTAAGATATTAAATGAGTATTGTATAGGGAGGGAACATGATATGAATCCAATGAATCCAATGAAATTATTTAAAATAAAAACAGCAATTGAAGCATTCAAAGCGAACCATCCAAAATTTCCATTGTTTTTAAATGCGGTTTCGACCAATGCGTTACAAACTGGTGCTGTGATTGAAATCAACGTGACAGATGTAAATGGAAAAACATATTCATCGAATTTAAAATTAACAGATTCAGATATTGAACTTATCAAAGAAATGAAAGATACCTTTCAAAACTAGTGAGCATAATTTCTTTCAAGAATAATAGGGGTATTGGAATCATTCGATTCCAATACCCCTATTATAATAGATTACTCCATTTGACCATATATATTGCAATAAAAATCGTGTAAAACAATTTCGGTTCCATACTATTTCATCACATATTTTTTATTTAACAACCATTAAAGGTTTAATCTCCTTATGGTACACGTACTTTAAGAAAAATAAATTTAAAAATACTGCTACTAGTTCAGCAATCGGGAATGCCCACCATATTGCATGAATTCCTATTTTTGATAAAAGATAGGCAGTTGGCAAAAGAACAATCAATTGACGAATTGTAGAGATAATCAAACTTAATACTCCGTTACCAAGAGCTTGATACACAGAACTTCCTACAATGTTAAATCCGGCAAACAAGAAACTTATACTGATTACACGAAGTGCTACTACCCCTATCTCCATCATCTCTTCAGACGCCTGAAAGAATGAAAGAAATTCACGTGGTGCTATTTCCATAAGCACAAATCCAACTAACATAATTCCAATCGCATAAACAATACTTAATTTAATAACCTTAACAATACGTTTTGGCATTCTTGCGCCGTAATTGTATGCGATAATTGGAATCATACCATTATTTAACCCAAATACCGGCATAAATACAAAACTCTGAAGTTTAGAATAAATACCTAAAACAGCAGTTGATGTAGAAGAAAATGTTATTAAAATTCTATTTAATACAAATATAGAAATAGATACGATGGACTGCATGATAATAGCTGGAAAACCTACTTGATATATTTGTCTAATGATAAGACCATCTGGCTTAAACTTCTTTATATTCAAATGAATTTCATGATTAAATCTATGATTTAAATAAATACCTATACTTAATCCGCATATCTGTCCAATAACAGTTGCAATCGCCGCGCCGGTAACTCCAAGTTCTGGAGCTCCCAATAACCCAAAAATGAGGATTGGGTCAAGAATTATATTGATTATTGCACCTGCAGCCTGAGAATACATCGAATAGATGGTTTTTCCTGTTGATTGCAATAATCGCTCAAAAGTAATCTGTCCTAATTGTCCAAAAGAAAAGATGGTACAAATAGATAGATAGGATACACCGTATTCAATGATTTGCTGATCCTGTGTCTGAGTAGTAAAAAATATTCTTGTAAAAAAGATACCAAAGATAAGAAATAATAAATAGCTAACTGCTGTAATAAACACACCATTACTTGCTACTTTATTAACTTTTTCCTGATTTCTTTCCCCGAGATAACGGGATAATAAAGCGTTTATACCTACTGCGGTACCAACACCTATCGCTATGATTAAATTTTGTACTGGAAAGGCTAGCGAAACAGCAGTTAATGCATTTTCATTCACTCTTGCAACAAACAAACTGTCTACAATGTTATACATTGCTTGTACTAACATAGAGACCATGATTGGTAAGGACATAGAAATAAGTAATTTATTCTCTTTCATTACCCCCATCTTGTTTTGTTCCATAGTTGTCTCGTTATTCATCTTTACCTCCTTTGTTCTCTATAGATCTTAAATTTTAAGTAATACTAAAATCGCTAACTTCAATCCTTGCACAAAAAAAATTCTTGCAACAAATGTGCAAGAATTTTACTTAACAAGAAAAAGCAAAAGGTGCCTTTCATTGCCAAAGGTATGAAAGAAAAGCGTACAGACTTATTTATTTGAAAGTAACTAATAAGTTCAATTGATAGCTTCCCCTGTATGATTGAAAACAAGTTAGACTGCTTGCAAGAGCCCATCTTGTAAAATTACTACTTTTTATATTAGCGATTAAAATACAACAATAACCTGTGAAAGTATAACATAACATAAGTAACGATGCAATAAAAACATTCTTCTTTTTTTTAACCTTATCAAATACTACTAGAGTAGAATCACATTTCACTCTATCTATTAGTTAAAATTACTCTTTTTCTTTCACCGTATCCAGAGAAAGTCTTAAGATGCTTGCTATCTCATCTTCTGATATCTTAGTATAATCAGCGATTTCCATAACGGTTGGTATTACTCCATTTTCCTCTGCATACACTTTTATCGCTTCATTTATCAAAGTGATTTTAGATAAAATAGAATTTTCCATATCATCATCATTCATAACTTCATCAATATAATTTTCGAATGCTTGCAATACGGATTCCATTAAATATTCTTTTGCATCTATCTTTTGATTGCTACCAAGTAATTGTTTTAATCCACCTAGAAGACCTATGTTTCCTTCTTGAATTAAATCTTCCATATTTACACTATAGGA
>DPVV01000294.1 GCA_003526525.1 Lachnoclostridium phytofermentans
GGGATTGGTGTGCGGTTTATTTAAGAAGTCTATAATGAAAATAATTTAATGAGGTGGTAACATTATGAAACACACTGTTAGGAGCATTTCGGTAATTTTGATGTTAATAACAATCTTCTAGGGATACCGAGTACAGTAATTAAAAAGTAGTTGTAGCAATATAAGAGCGGTAGCAATTCCGCTTTACTATCCCATTCGAATACAGCCCCTACTAACGGTTTCGTGAGCCGTCAGCAGTGGCTTTTTTATTTTTAAAAACATCTGAATATAACAGAAACCGAGGCATTATTGTATACTCTAGCTTATAGGTTTATAAGTTAGATTAATAAATCAGATAAGAAATCAAGAATGGAAAATTAACGACAAAGGATAGAACCTATGGTAGAATAATATTCATAAATAGGATATGGACAAGAGAATAAAGGCTGATTAATAATCTTTAGATATAAAATAGCAACTAAGAGAAAATTCAAAACACATGATCAGGAGGGTACCCATGGATTACAAGAAAGCAGGAGTAGACATTGAAGCAGGTTATAAGGCTGTAGAACTGATGAAGAAACATATTCAGGGAACGATGAGAAGTGAGGTATTAACGGGAATTGGTGGTTTCTCGGGTGCATTTTCCTTAACCTCTTTTAAAGACATGGAGGAACCTACTTTAGTATCTGGTACAGATGGCGTTGGTACAAAGCTAAAACTTGCCTTTATATTAGATAAGCACGATACCATAGGGATTGATTGTGTAGCTATGTGCGTAAATGATATTGCTTGTGCGGGCGGTGAACCATTATTTTTCTTAGATTATATTGCCTGTGGAAAAAATGAACCGGAGAAGATTGCAACGATTGTTAGTGGTGTTGCAGAAGGATGTAAACAGTCGAATGCTGCTTTAATTGGTGGGGAAACAGCTGAAATGCCTGGTTTTTATCCAGTAGAAGAATACGATCTTGCGGGATTCGCAGTTGGTATCGTTGATAGAAAGAAATTAATTACGGGTGATAAATTAAAACATGGAGATGTATTAATTGGAATTGCCTCTTCGGGTATTCATAGCAATGGATATTCCTTGGTACGTAAGGTGTTTCGAATGGAGAGAGAAGCACTTAACACTTATTATGAAAGCCTATCAGGTACACTTGGTGAAGTTCTTCTAACACCAACGAAAATCTATGTGAAAGCACTGAATAGTTTAAAGACTGGGAATGTGGAAATAAAAGCTTGCTCTCATATCACGGGTGGAGGATTCTATGAGAATATTCCAAGAATGTTAAGAGAAGGCGTTACCGCTCTTGTAAAAAAAGATTCTTATGTAATTCCTCCTATTTTTCATATGCTACAAAAAGATGGCAACATAGAAGAGCATATGATGTATAATACCTACAATATGGGGATTGGTATGATGATTGCTGTTGATAAAACAGATGCAGACAAAGCAGTGAGCTTACTTAATGCAGCTGGTGAAACTGCATATATTATCGGTGAGATTCAGGATGGAGAGAAAGGAATCTGTCTATGCTAAGAATTGTGGTAATGGTATCAGGTGGTGGAACAAATCTACAAGCAATCATAGATAGTATACGAATAGGGCGTATTAGTAATGCAGAAGTCGTATCAGTTATCAGCAATAAAAAGGATGCTTATGCCTTAACAAGAGCAAAGAACTATGGCATTGATGCTCGCAGTGTATCTCCCAAAGACTTTGAGACAAGAGAAGAGTTTCATGAGGAACTTTTAAATACGATTAATGGCTACCTGCCAGACTTAATTGTACTCGCTGGATTTTTAGTAATATTACCAAAAGAGTTAGTGGCTAATTATCCGAACAAAATCATTAATGTTCATCCTTCCCTAATTCCATCGTTTTGTGGTGAAGGTTACTATGGACTTCGAGTTCACGAGGCTGTGTTAAAGAGAGGAAATAAAATAACAGGAGCAACCGTTCATTTCGTAGATGAAGGAACGGATTCCGGTCCGATTCTTTTACAAAAGGCGGTTAGTGTCTTGGTTGACGATACACCAGAAATCCTCCAAAAACGTGTGATGGAGGAAGCAGAGTGGATCATTCTTCCGCAGGCTATTGATGCAATAGCAAATGGAAGAGTTGAAATTAAGGATCATATAGCTATTGTGAGATAGTAGATGTCAGAAACTTCAGTTAAAATAGAGAGTTATATAGCGTTTTAAAATATAGAGATATATAATAAGGCGCCCTTACATCAAGAAATAGGTAAGGTGGGAATGATGATTAGTTATTCTTTGCAAATTTGAGTTTATATTACTAACATAAGCGTTAGTTTCATTACGACATAAGTTTGAGTCTCATAACTGGTAGCGCAGAAAAGAGGTAGATTATGAAAGTACTTATCGTAGGTGGTGGCGGTAGAGAGCATGCCATTGCAAGAAAAGTTTCAGAAAGCAAACGTGTTACTAAGATATATTGTGCACCCGGAAATGCGGGAATAGAAGAGGTTGCAGAGTGTGTTCCAATCAGTGCAATGGAATTTGATAAATTAGTAGCGTTTGCAAAAGAAAAAGAAATTGACTTAACCATTATCGGTATGGATGATCCCCTCGTTGGTGGAATTGTGGATGTATTTGAAGACCAAGGGCTTAGAGTGTTTGGGCCAAGAAAGAATGCTGCCATGATTGAAGGTTCCAAGGCATTTTCGAAAGACTTAATGAAGAAGTACCATATTCCAACGGCTACTTATGAAACTTTTGCTTCTGCAGAGGAGGCGGTTCGCTATTTAAAAGCCTCTTCCTATCCGATTGTATTAAAAGCAGATGGTCTTGCACTTGGAAAAGGAGTATTGATTTGTAATACTTACGAAGAAGCTTGTGACGGGGTAAAAAGCATCATGCTTGATAAACAGTTCGGTTCAGCAGGTGATCGCATCGTTGTAGAGGAGTTTATGATTGGCCGTGAAGTGTCCGTATTAGCTTTTTGTGATGGAAAGACGATTAAACCTATGACAAGTGCACAAGATCATAAACGTGCCAAAGATGGTGATCAAGGCTTAAATACAGGCGGTATGGGAACATTCTCTCCTAGTCCATTCTACACCGAAGAAGTAGATGAATTCTGTAAGAAGTACGTTTATCAACCTACCATTGACGCTATGAAAAATGAAGGTAGAGATTTTACTGGTATCCTATTTTGTGGATTAATGTTAACCGAGAAGGGAACTAAGGTACTCGAATACAATGCTAGATTTGGGGATCCAGAGGCTCAGGTAGTGCTACCTCGTATGAAAAATGACATCATTGATGTAATGGAAGCTTGTATTGATGGAAGACTACAAGAAGTTCCTTTGGAGTTTTACGATAATGCTGCGGTTTGTGTTGTGTTAGCATCGAATGGATATCCGGAACAATATGAAAAAGGATTTGTAATCGATGGTCTTTCCGCATTTGAAGGAAAATCAGATTATTACGCTTTTCATGCAGGAACCAAGAGAACACACGAAGGTATCGTAACAAATGGAGGCAGAGTGTTAGGAGTAACTGCAACCGGAGAAGATTTGCATGAGGCACGTAAAAAAGCTTATGAAGCAACCGAATGGATTCAGTTTTCGAATAAATATAAGAGAAATGATATTGGAAAAGCTATAGATGAAGCATAATATATTAACAAAAGATATTAACAAAAGATATTAACAAAAGATAAGTTAACTTGACAAGAAAAGCTAGCGAAATTCTTCTCTATATTTTATATAAAATGCTCTACTTTTTCTTGTTTATATAAAGGATTAACTTTTCTTATTTATGTATTTTAATGAAAATAACAGTTATGTAATGAGCCGTTTCTTTATTCAGTGGAGCGGTTCATTTTTATTCATAACATGGAATGAATCGAGCATTTTTTTGAACCTATAAATGACTGGTAAATTAGAAATTACGAATCGTTTTTTTAATTTAGATCATATCTGAAATCATACCTAAAACAAATATGGATCATATCTGAAATCATACCTAAAACATATATGGATTATATCTGAAATCATACCTAAAACATATCTGAATCATATCTGAAATCATTCCTAAAATATCTCATATTATCTATCATTTTCTATTAGATGCCATAATACTGCCATATCTCCCATTTAGTATGATAACGAATGAAAAAACGTGAAAAACAAAGAAATAAGTCGCTTTAGAGTTTTACCCATTTAAGCAAGTGACAAATTACGATGGTTAAAAAAGGGCGCCTAAGCGCTAGAATTGAGGTTAGTATGAGACTAGAAATGAAACACAAACGCTTAATTATATGGATATTATGCATCAGCATGTTGATTCCAAATATACTTTGGCAAAGACCAAATGCAGCTTATGCAGCAACAAAAGGGATTTGTACAGCATCCACGCTCTATGTTAGAAAAGGGCCGCAAACTTCGTATGATAAGGTAACCTCAGGTGGCAAAGATGTTTATCTTGTTAAGGATCAAGAGGTAACAATATTATCGGAAAAAGACGGATGGTATGAGATTGAGGCAACATTTGGTGGAAAAAAAATCAAAGGCTATTGTCTTGGAACCTACATAAAGAAAGTGGAGGGTACTGTAAGTAAACCAACGCCAACTAAAGCGCCTACAGCACCAAACGGTTCTTCAGCAACATATAAGTTAAGCCAACCAGCAACAGTAAATGCATCCCAATTAAATATTAGAAAAGATAACAATACCACAAGTTCTGTCTTAGGAACCTTAGTAAGTGGTGATTCCGTCACCGTAATAGGAACTAAGTGGAATGGTGGGGATTGTTGGTATCAAATCCAGACGAAATTAGACGGTAAAACACTAACTGGATATGTTCTAGCTGTTTATGTCGATATGAATTATAAGAGCGGACTTTATGGTAAGATCCGTACCAATAATACTGCGATGCAACTTGACGCAGGTGAAGGAAACAAAACAGTAACGGCTGCAGATGGAACAAAGCTTATTTTAAATAAAAACCGTGCTGTATATTTAACCGGTGAAAAACGAATTGGAAATGAAAAATGGTTCTATGTCTATGTTACGATCGATGGCGCGAAATATTATGGCTATGTACCAGCAAGCCTTGTAGAGTTAGATGGAACCAAGGTGACGACAGGAGGTAATGAGTCAACCGGAGACGAGGATACCGAGGATAGTCAGGATAATTCAAATTCCGGTGGTAGCAGCGAAGAAGAGAATCAGACAGAAACTCCGAACACTTCAACAACACCAGCAAGCCATAAGATAAATCTAGCTGGAAAAGTTAATGCAGAGGGAGTCAATGTAAGAAAAGATGCAACAACAGGAAGTGCTAAGGTAACTTCTTTAAATAAAAACACCAGTGTGACCATAGTAAAAGAAAAGTACGACGGTAATGATAAGTGGAATCAGATATCCTTTGTTCAGGATAAGAAAACAGTGACTGGATATATGCTTAGTAAATATGTTACTGCATCAGTAGGAAGTGGATTTTATGCGAAACCTACCAAGGAGATCACTTATAAAAAGGTAGCTTCTCAAACAGCAGAGGATTTATATACCGATGATGGGGAGTTAATTACAGCAGCAAAAGGTTCCTATGTATGGGTGTCTGAGGAGAAAACAGTTGCTGGTACAAAGTGGTTCCGTATTAGCTATAAAGAGTCTACCGTTACTTATTTTGGATATGTAACTGAGAATGATTTAGAGTTAATTGGTAAGACAAAAGATACTGCAGGGACTCCAACCCCAACCAGTACGCCGAAACCTACCGATGCGGTAAAGCCAACAGTAACTCCAACTCCAACGCTAAAACCAATCGATAAAAAGGAAGATTTTCAAATACCTGGTGTGATAACTGCATCAACACTAAATCTTAGACAAGATGCAACGACAAACAGCAAGGTACTAGGGACGCTTACGAAAAATACAAAACTAACCGTACTCAATCAGGTTAAGGTTGGAAGTGATATTTGGTACCGAGTAGCTGTTACTGTAAACAAGAAACAGACGATTGGACATGTTTTAAGTAATTATGTTAAATTAACATTAACTGATAAAGCGACAGCATCCATCCTAGCGAGTGATACGAAATTAAGATCAGCAGCAAAATCATCGGCTGGCTACGCGAAATATAAGAACGGAACGATTGTAAATTTTGCTAAAAATACAAAGGTAACTGTAATATCAGAAGAAACTTCTGACGATAAATGGTTTAAGGTTTCCTATACAAAATCAGGAGAGTCAGTAACAGGTTATCTGAAAGCGAGCTCAGTTACACTAGTTGCTAACGGACCAGTACCTACTGCGACTCCGAAACCAACGGTGTCACCGACGCCAAAGCCAACAGTTTCACCGAAGCCTACGGTAGCACCGACGACGCAGCCAACGGTGGAACCAACGACGACGCCAAAACCAACAGCAAAGCCAAAGCCTACGGTGTCACCAAAACCATCGGCTACACCAACTCCAGCTGTTAAACTATTCACAGCGGATGGTATGATAATCAACGCAACTGCTTTAGTTGTAAAACAAGCTCCTGGTTATAGCAGTTCATTTGTTAAAAACAGCACAGGATATGCAGTAACACTTTATAATAACGATAAAGTGAAGGTAAACGGAAAGTATTACGAGGATAATATCTATTGGTATAACATAAAATTCTCTCAAAGCGGAGTTGAATATTCGGGATATGTAAACGATTATTATGTTAAAATTGATGAATCAACGATAGTGGATGGAGATTCTTCCTCAAGTATTGAAACTCCAACGCCAACAATACCTGTAGTAAGTCAAGATTTTGAACAGCAATTAACAATGCAGGGCTTTCCAGATAGCTATAAGCCATATTTACGTGCACTTCATGAGGCTTATCCAGAATGGACATTTGAGGCATATCACACTGGACTTGATTGGAATTCAGTAATTGATAATCAAAGTATTCCTGGAAAGAATTTAATTTCAAATGGCAAAGGAATCGAGTGGAAATCATTAGAGGATAAGGCATACAACTGGAAGACAGATAGTTTTATTGTATATGATGGTTCTACTTGGGTTACCGCTTCAAGAGATGCTACCATGTACTATATGGACCCAAGAAACTTCCTAGATGATAAGTCAATATACCAGTTTGAGGTACTTACTTATAAAACCTCCTATCAAAATCTTAGTGGTGTTGAGAGCATTCTAAAGTTTACGCCTATGTATAATTCAAGTTATACTTATACTGACGAATTTGGAATGACACAAAGTATTACTTATGGTGAGACCTTTATAAAAGCAGCAGAGTATTCTGGTGTAAGCCCTTATCATTTAGCTTCTCGTGTAAAGCAGGAGGTAGTGACGGGTACCTCTTCTTTAAGTAATAGTGTATCTGGTACTGTGAGTGGATGGGAAGGTTTATATAATTTCTATAATATTGGTGCTTATAACTCCACGGTAGCAGGTGGTGCAGTTGCAAATGGTTTAAAGTATGCAAAGAGTGGTAGCACAAATGCGACTTTAAATGTGAGGTCTTTGATCCCTTGGAACAATCGTTACCGTTCCATCGTAGGGGGAGCATTTATTATTGGTGATTCCTATATCAATCGAGGACAGGATACAATATACCTTCAAAAGTTTAATGTAACACCTACCTCTACACACGCTCATCAGTATATGTCGAATGTAGAAGCACCATTTTCTGAAGGAAAGAAAGTTGGTTTAGCTTACGCTGAGATTGGAAATCTCCCATTGGTATTTTCCATTCCTGTTTATTTAAATATGCCAAAGATACCATGTGCTGCACCAACAACAAAGTATAATCCGAACAATTATCTAAAGACATTGAGCGTTAAAGATCTAAACGGAAATGAATTGACATTAACACCAACATTTGACATACTAAATACAAAAGAATTCTTCCTAGTTGTACCTAACAGCTGTGAAGGAATTAATATATCTGCTTCTACAGTAAGTAGTAAGGCAGTACTTAGCGGTACCGGTGTTGTGCAATTAAATCCAGGGCATAACGAATTTACGATTGTAGTAATTGCTCAAAATGGAGATTTACGTGAGTATACGATTTCAGTTGTACGAGAATTACAGTAATTAAGACGATTTATTACAGAGCGCGTTTAAACCTAAGTAGATTAGAAGATACTTCTTACTATACATGGACTTTAGTTTTCTGAACACTTAGTCCAGCTTATATTTAATGAAAAGAAATCCCATAGAGTTAACCGACCGATAAGAAACGAAGGTTTCATAACAAATGGTTAACTTTATGGGATTTTCTAAAAACGAGAGGAGAAAGAGTGAAAGATTTAATCTTTCACTCAACAAGTTTGTGCTGCGCCAAACTTGAGCCATTAGCTGCTCCTAAAAGATAGTCGCAGCATGGAGGCTAACTATGAAAATATGGTATAAAAAAAGCATATTATCTGCTATCTGTTTACTACTAGGGTTTTTGTTAATGAATATTCCAAGTATAAACAGTATGGCTGCGAGTGCAACGATAAAAATTGAGGTACCAAATGATGAGGTTGATAAGGGAGAAGAATTTAAGATAACAATTGTAATCGCATCAGATAGTATTCTTGGTGATTTTGAAGGTTACCTTTCCTATAATGCAGAAATCATAGAATTTATATCTGGTCCATCCTGTGTTTCTGGTGGGAATGGGATGCTTCGATTTATGGACACGAATGCATCTTCCTCAGATGGTGAAAGAAGATATGTTCTGCGTTTTAAAGCCTTAGAAGTGGGGAATTGTCAGCTATTAATGACTGGAAATCCAATTGCTTATGAGTTCGAAACAGGAGATCCGATGTCAGTGTCTGCATATTCTGGGAGCGTTACAATTCGCGCCAAGGAGGCTGCTTCAAAGAATACAAATTTAGCAATGTTAAAAGTAAGTCCTGGTACGTTAACTCCTTCTTTTAAGTCTACCGTTAAAGAGTATAGTATTATGGTTGGACCTGAAACAGAGAAAATCATAATTAGTGCAATACCTGAGGATACCGCTGCAACAGTGGGGATATCAGGCAATGACGCCCTAAAGATTGGTAATAATACGATTGTGATAACTGTTACAGCGCAGAGCGGAAATACGGACGAGTATCGAATCCAAGTATTAAAAGAAGAAAGTAATCAACAAGTGGAAGAGATACCAAATGAAGGAGGAGATTCTCCTAATTTAAAAGCGGTGAGAGATGCAGGAAAGACAACGATATTCGGTCAATTTAAGTATACTGTAGTTTCGGATGATAGCAATATTATCATACCAAAAGGATATGTAAAGAGTAGTATTCTTGTGGATGGCTGCACGATTCCAATTTATCAAAAGAAAGACAGTTTAAAAGAGGATTATTTACTAATGATTCTTGAAAATCAATTTGGGAATACTTCTCTTTATCGATATGATCGTACAGAGAAAACGATTCAACTTTATACAGAGCAATCAATTACGGAAAGAGAGGATATCTCACCTGTTACAAGCAATAATCTGGAGTTAAAAGTCCAGAAAAAAGAATTTGAAGAGAAAATAAGTCAATTAACTATCGTTATTATTGTACTGTGTGGCATTTGCGCCATACTATTGATAGGTATCGTTCGCTTAATGCTTCGAATGAAAACCAATCAAGAGGATGATTTATTTTAGCCAAATTGTATCAGTTGACAAATGAATCATAGTGTTATAGTATGAATATAACAGATATAACTTCGAGAACACGTTGTAATACAGCAAGGGGGTGAAGAATGTGATTGTAACCATTGACTTTAATAGTGATGAAGCAATTTACATTCAATTAAGAAATCAAATAATCCTGGGAATTGCAACCTCAGAGATCAGAGAAGGGGATAATCTCCCGTCTGTGAGAGAATTAGCAGAAAATATAGGAATTAATATGCATACAGTAAACAAAGCCTACACTATTTTAAAACAGGAGGGCTTTGTAAAACTTGACCGAAGAAGAGGAGCTGTAATCGCACTCGATTACGATAAAATTGCAGCTATTGCTGAACTTAAGAGTCAGATGAGAGTGATTTTAGCACAGGCCATCTGTAAAGATATCAGTTGTGAGGAAATTCATGAGCTGATGGACAGTATCATGAGAGAGTTCTCCAGTGATTCCAGATAGGAGGTAAACTATGTTATGTGATATTTGCGGGAAGAAAGAAGCGAAAATCTACTATACGGAAATCATCAACGGAAAGAAAACAGAACAGCATCTGTGTTCCGAATGCGCTGCTAAAAACAGTTCATTTCTAAATTTTCCACAGGGAGATGGTAGTTATCCCACTTTAGGCGGAATGTTATTTGGATAACTTGATAG
>DPVV01000554.1 GCA_003526525.1 Lachnoclostridium phytofermentans
AACGCTCCAGAAATATTACGTGGACAGTTAAGCGCCGGCCCGGATGAATTTAAAAAACAGCTTACAAAGTTTCAAGCTTATGCCATAAGCCGTGTTTTAACAAACTTTGTTGCAAGACCACACTTTATTGCATACCATAAGAAAAAAACCGCTTGGTTAGTAAAATTGTCTGAGTTTCTGGGTGCCATTCCTGCTGTTTGGACAATTCGGAAGAATGATGATTCAGCTTATTATGAGAAAACGAATAAAATGGTCATTTTTGAATACTATTTTCCAGAAGTTAATTATAAAAAATAATGAATAGAAGTAATTTCGAATTACAAAAATATTAAAAGATATAAAGAGAAATAATAAAAGCAAAAATAAAACATGAAGTCAATTTGAATTTCAAAAAGACTTCATGTTTTATTTTTAATAGTCCTGACAAGGAATAGTTCACAGAACGAGCTTTTTCTTTATGACAATTCTTCTTGTAAGGGAACGGGTTTTCTTAATTACAATTGTTCTTGTAAGAAAACATAAACAACTCTATTGTATATCCAAATAAGTAATATCTTTACCAGTCTCCACTAATAATAGGGGTTGCAAGATAGATTTTTGTTGTATCATTCTCTTCGTCATAATTCATAGCAACTTGAATATTAATTTTGTTTCCATCTACTTTAATATACTCATCTAATAGTCCAGTATAAGCATAGATGGTATACAAATCATTCTGACGATTTTCGTATACAATTGTACCATTTAAATTATCTATCATACGATCTGCTATTTTGTCTTTTGTCTCCAGGAATAGATTCCCTGCAAATGCTCCACTAAACTGTAAGGTAGTATTAATATTTGTTGTAGCTACTTTTAGCTGCTCAAACAGTGACTTAATAATCTTTTGATACTCTAAAATATCATTATTTGTATCCTCATAGATTGTTAAACGTACCATTACATACTGAGTAACTCCAGAAGCTTTCTCTAAATTTTGTGCAAATGCATCAATAGAGCTGTTACCATTCACCGTAACAACTTTAATCGTCGTCTTTGCTCTTTTTGCTTCTCTTATAAAAACTGTTTCTTTTCTTTCTGACGTCTCATAATTTTCTATCTTCTGATCGAATCGTATTCCTAACCCATTCGAGAGATAAGAAATTAGCGATAGCTTTTCTTCCTGTGTTAAGTACTGATTCCCATAATTTGCAGTTACCTCTAATGTACTTTCCATTAATCCGGAATTCGTATTCATAAAAGCTCCGATAATATCTCCATCTTTCATAAATACTTTATTTACAACGATTTGTGCCCCGACTGCAACCCACAATAGCATAACTATGGCAACTAAAAAACGCATCCTTTTATTGCTTAGAACTTCTCGAATCGGTATGTGTCTACGTTTCCGATCATAACTAAACTGAAAATCACGCATAATAAAACCTCCATTCCTTTCTTTTGATTATTGCCAGGAAATGGAGGTTTATTCTATTTCTGATACTTTTCTACAACTTCAATACGTAATGCGGATCTGCGAAGTGCCATTTCAGCTCTTGCCTCATTGATATTACCTTCTGTACCCTTTAAACGTCTTTCCGCTCGTAATTTTGCTTCTTTCGCACGATTTAAGTCAATTTCATCCGGCCACTCACACGATTCAGCAAGTATCGTTACTCTATCACCAAGAATTTCAATAAAACCCTCATGAAGAGCTGCGATACGTTCTTCACTTCCATTTTTAATTCGAAGAATTCCTGGAGTTAAGATTGCAGTTAGAGGAATATGGTTCTTTAAGATACCCATTTCACCTTCTGTCGTCTTTACTTCAATCATATCAGTCTCTCCGTCAAAGAAGATGCGATCAGGAGAGATTACCTGTAACTTAAAATCTTTACTGTTATCTGCCATCTTCCTCTCCTACTTGTTTGCTTTCACTCTTGCAAGTACATCATCAATATTACCAGCATTTAAGAAGTAGCTTTCCGGAATATCATCATGCTTCCCTTCAAGAATTTCCTTGAACCCTTGAATCGTCTCAGCAACAGGAACATAACGGCCAGGAAGACCTGTAAACTGCTCTGCAACGTGGAATGGCTGCGATAAGAATCTTTGAACTTTTCTTGCTCTCGCAACTAAAAGTTTCTCATCCTCTGATAACTCATCCATTCCAAGAATAGCGATGATATCCTGAAGTTCCTTATATCTTTGAAGAATCTCTTGCACATCACGCGATACCTTGTAATGCTCTTCCCCTACAATACGTGGGTCAAGCATTCTCGAGGTAGACTCTAATGGGTCAACCGCAGGATAGATACCTAACTCAACGATAGAACGAGAAAGTACAGTAGTTGCATCAAGGTGGGCAAACGTTGTTGCCGGAGCAGGGTCAGTTAAATCGTCCGCAGGAACGTATACAGCCTGAACGGATGTGATAGAACCGTTTTTAGTCGATGTGATACGCTCTTGAAGAGCTCCCATCTCTGTCTGTAAGGTAGGCTGATAACCCACGGCACTTGGCATACGGCCAAGTAGCGCAGAAACTTCAGAACCTGCCTGTGTAAAACGGAAAATGTTATCAATAAAGAGTAGTACGTCTTTTCCAGACTTATCACGGAAATATTCTGCCATCGTAAGACCAGTGAGGCCTACTCTCATTCTCGCTCCTGGTGGCTCGTTCATCTGGCCAAATACCATGGTAGTCTTATTGATAACACCAGAATCTATCATTTCGTAGTAAAGGTCATTACCCTCTCTTGTTCTTTCACCTACACCGGTAAATACAGAGTATCCACCATGCTCAGTTGCAATGTTTGTGATAAGTTCCTGTATTAATACGGTTTTACCTACCCCAGCACCACCAAATAATCCAGTCTTACCACCTTTTTGATATGGACATAACAAGTCAACTACTTTGATACCAGTCTCTAAGATTTCAGTCAAAGTAGACTGTTCCTCAAAGGCAGGTGCCTTTCTGTGAATTGGAAAATATTCTACGTCTTTTGGTTGCTCCTTCTCATCGATTGGATTACCAAGAACGTTAAACATACGACCTAGTGTATTTTCACCAACTGGTACGCTGATAGGAGCACCTGTTCCCTCCGCTTCCATACCACGCACTAATCCATCGGTAGGTCCCATAGCGATGCAACGAATGGTATCATCACCTAGGTGCTGCGCTACTTCAACTACCAGAGTATCTCCATCGTTCTTCTTTATCTTAACCGCATCGTATATCTCTGGAAGTTTGCCTTCCTCGAACTTGATATCAAGTACGGCACCGATGATTTGAGTGATCTTACCTAAGCCCGATTTCAACTTATTATTACTATCTGCCAATTATTTGTCACTCCTTTTCTAGTTAATAGCATTTGCTCCAGCGATAATCTCTGTTAACTCCTGTGTAATCGAACTCTGACGAGCACGGTTATACTTAAGTGATAAATCAGAAATCATATCTTCTGCATTATTTGTAGCAGAATCCATAGCCTGCATTCTTGCACCATTTTCACTAGCAAGAGCCTGTACTAAGGCGCCGTAGATAAGGCTGTTAATGTATTTTGGGATAATCAGATTCAATGCTTCTTCTGCTGCTGGCTCATAATTCATTAGAGTCAGACGCTCGTTTAAATCCTCTTTATTATCACCCTCCTGTAATGCTGCTTCCACATCCACTGGTAGCAATTTTATAAAAGTCGGTATATGACTTACTGTATTCTTAAAGGATGTATAGGCAAGGTAGATTTCGCCCACCTCATCTGCTACAAATGCATCAAGCACAGCCTGACCGATTTCAATAGCACCTTTATAGGTCGGTTCATTCATTACTTCCGAATAGTCTTTTGCAATTTGGTAGTCTCTTCTCGCTAATGCCTCTTTTCCTTTACGACCTACGGCATAAATAACAGCATCCTCTTTTTTGATATCACTACCCATAACGAGCTTTATGATATTGGAGTTATAACCACCTGCCAGACCACGATTGGAGGAAATTACAATAATCGCCTTCTTATTTGATTTACCTGCTGATAGATAAGGATGTGATATATTACCGGACTTACGAAGCATTGATAGTACAGTACCATACATATGGTCAAAGTAAGGTTTCGTATTCTCAGCCCTTGCCTTTGCTTTTTGCAACTTTACTGTAGAAACTAACTTCATGGCCTTCGTAATCTGCCCGGTGTTTTGAATACTTTCTTTACGCCTTTTAATATCTCTCATTGAGGCCATAGCTTCACACCCTCTCTATTAGTTCGTAAACTCTTTCTTGAATGTTTCAATTGCTGTGATTAGAGCTTTCTCACATTCTTCATCCATTTCCTTCTTTTCCCGAATGCTTACAGGAATTTCCGGATACTTCGCATCGATATACTCAAATAATTCTTTTTCAAAACTTCTAATTTTACTAACCTCAATATCTAACAAATGCTTCTTTGTTGCAGCATAGATAATGATTACCTGATACTCAACTGGCACTGGTTTATATTGTGGCTGTTTTAAGATTTCTCTAATTCTCTCACCTTGTGCAAGTTTTTCTTTCGTATCTGCATCAAGGTCAGAACCAAACTGAGCAAATGCAGCAAGTTCACGATACTGCGCAAGCTCAATACGGATAGGACCTGCTATCTTCTTCATCGCTTTTATCTGTGCAGAACCACCTACACGAGATACGGAAAGGCCTGCATTCACCGCTGGGCGGAAACCTGCGTGAAACATATCGGTCTCCAGATATATCTGACCATCCGTGATAGATATAACATTCGTAGGAATGTAAGCAGATACGTCACCTGCCTGCGTTTCAATGATAGGTAGTGCTGTCAAGGAACCACCACCAAATTTATCACTTAATCTAGCAGCACGCTCTAACAGTCTGGAATGTAGATAGAATACGTCACCTGGATAAGCCTCACGTCCTGGTGGTCTCTTAAGAAGCAAGGAAAGTGTACGATAAGCTGCTGCATGCTTCGTTAAGTCATCATAAATTATAAGAACGTCCTGTCCAGACTCCATCCATTCTTCTCCTATAGCACATCCGCTATATGGAGCAATATATTGAAGTGGCGCCAACTCACTTGCAGTAGATGCAACTACTGTAGTATAGTCAAGAGCACCATATTCTTCTAACGTTTGCACTATATTTGTAACCGTAGAAGCCTTCTGACCAATTGCAACGTAAATACATTTTACATTTTGACCCTTTTGATTGATAATCGTATCAAGAGCAATTGCTGTCTTACCAGTCTGTTTATCACCGATAATAAGCTCACGCTGACCACGTCCAATTGGAACCATGGAATCAATCGCTTTAATACCTGTCTGTAACGGTGTATCTACGGATTTTCTTGCGATTACACCAGAAGCTACACGTTCTATTTGACGGAATTTTTTTGTTTCTATCGGCCCTTTCCCGTCGATTGGCTGTCCAAGAGCATTTACGACACGGCCTAACAATGCATCACCAACTGGAACTTCTACTACTCTACCAGTTGTTTTCACAGTGTCACCTTCGTTAATATTCTTTATATCACCAAGTAATGTGGCGCCGACATTATCTTCTTCTAAGTTTAACACCATGCCATAGACGTCTCCTGGAAACTCCAGAAGCTCACCTTGCATTGCGTTCTCCAGACCATGAATACGAGCAATACCATCTGCTACTTGAATAACAGTACCAACATCAGATACCTCAAGCTGCATGCTATAATTCTTAATCTGCTCTTTTATGACTGAACTGATTTCTTCAGGTCTTAAATTCAAGAGATAAGCACCTTCTTTCTGCAGATTTCTTCCTTAAGTACCGCTTTTACTATAATGTTTAGCCAAGCTGTATCTTAAAGAGATTTTTTGATAGCGTGTTTAGCTGCGATTTTAGGCTGCTATCCACTATTCTATCTCCGATGCGAATGATTAATCCTCCAAGGATTGACGCATCCACCTTGTAATTCATCTCAAGTTGAACATATTTTGTTGTAGCCAACAGCTTATTTTTAATCTTTTCTTGCTCCTGCTCGCTTAATTCTACTGCAGAAGTCACATAAGCTATTCCAATGTTTTTATGCTCACGAACCTTTGCCAGAAAATAATCAAAGATTCCGGAAATCTCATCATATCTTCCCTTCTTAATAATAATTACTAGGAAACCGGTAACATCATCGCTTACTCTACCTTTAAAGATATTTTCAACAAATGCTACCTTTTCTTCCATCGTAATCTTAGGATGATTTAAGAATTTGATGAGTTCCGTATTCTCATTAAACACTATCTTCACAGCTTTGATTTCTTCTTCTATTATGTCAAGAGACTGATTTTCCAAGGCCAAATCAAATAACGCTTCTCCATATGTTTTGGATACTAGTTTTGCCATGTCTCATCACCCATCTCATTCAAAGCTTCATCAATCAACTGTTTTTGTTTTGTTTCATCTATGTTACCAGCAATAATTTTGCCAGCCATAACGGATGCTACAGCAATCATTTCTTGCTTTACTTCATCCTTCATCTTGCTCTTATTCAATTCAATTTCTTTATTTGCTCTATCTTTAATTCTAGAAGCTTCCACCTTTGCTTCATCAACAATTTCATTCTCACGCTTTAATGCCTTCTTACGACCTTCACTTAAGATCTCATCCACTTCCCTAGAAGCTTCTTTTATCTTTGCTTCGTAATTAGTTTTTAATTGCGCTGCTTCCTTTTTATCCTTTGCTGATGAATCCATTTCCTCTTTAATACGGTCTTGACGTTTTTGTAAGAGTTCTCTGGCCGGGTTGAACAGAAAATACGATAAAGCTAAAAATAGTACAAATATGGCAAGTCCCATAATGGCTACATCTGCCAGAAGTTGCGCGTCTAAACCAAAGATACGGTTTACTAGACTTGATTCACTCGCTCCTGTCGCCAATACTGTACTGTTATACATGCTTGCTATCAAATTGCCCACATTTCGGCCTCCCTTCCTTTATTATTTTCTAGAGGCCGATTACAGCTTACCGAGAAGTGGGTTAGCGAATAAGAGAATAATAGCAACCGCGAAACCATAAAGACCTGTAGTCTCTGCTACTGCTTGTCCTAAAAGCATAGTAGACATAATGTTACCTCTTGCACCAGGATTTCTACCTACCGCAGCTGCACCATGACCTGCTGCAATACCCTGTCCAATACCAGGTCCGATACCTGCGATCATCGCAAGACCTGCACCAATTGCTGAACAACCTAAAACAAATGCTTCATTAGAAATCATATATAATTCCTCCTTAATCTTTCTTTTACTCTTATTGTAAACTAATAATTATGCATCCTCAAATGTATTTGAGATAAATACCATCGTTAACATACAGAACACATAAGTCTGAATGGCTCCTGAAAATATATCGAAATATATGTGTAACGGAGCCGGTACAAGTAATAATATTACCTTTGGTAATAATCCGTAAATCAATCCCATCATAACTGTACCCGATAATATATTTCCAAATAAACGCAACGATAAAGATAATGGCGTTGCGAGTTCACCGATAATATTAATCGGGGTTAATGGCAGTGGTTTAAAGAGATTTGTAACGTGTGCAGCTTTTTGATACTTAAATCCATTGTAATGGATAAGTACAAAGGTAATCAATGCCAATGCTAAAGTCACACCATAATCTGCTGTTGGTGGTCTCATGCCAAACAATCCAGAGAAGTTCATTAACAAGATAGATATGAACAAGGTACCGATGTAATTTGAAAACTTCAAACCATGTTTCTCGCCCATATTAGCTTTGGTCATATGATCAATACTTTCTACCAAGTACTCAATCAAATTCAAGAACTTGCCAGGTACCTTATAAGGATCTGCTTTTTTAATACAACGGTTCGCTATCACAGCAAATACTATGATGACAATCATCACAACCAAAAGACTTATATGTGTTGTAGTAATCCATAGCTCATGCCCAAACAGATTATACCGAATCAGACCGTCAACACCAAAGGTTATATCATCCTTTGCCACCTCTACTGCTTGTGGGTTTAATACGCCTGAGGAAAGCATTATGCTTCCTAAACTCACTTTTTCACCCTCCTTTTCTCTTATTTTTTGCTTAATAATTTATGGGTTAACGGCTGCATATACGCCGATAACTTCAAACATAATACTCCTAGTATCACTGTAATTACGTTGATACTGTTGATATAAACTGCAACCAATAATACTACAATAATTAACATAAGACGAAATATTGCATTTCTCTTTGTGTAGCTCACGGCACTCTTTTCATCCATATATAAAGATTTCTCAATCGTTGAATACATACTAAATGTTAATAATACTGATACTAATGTTCCCAAACCAAGCCCAAGATAATAGGCTAGCTTATCTACTTTTAAAAATAAACCTGGAATAAAAAATAAGATTGCAAATACTGCGATACCAATTAATAATTCCTGAAATGTTTTTTTCCCTTCATTCATACTAAGCAACCTCCCATTTATTTTTAATAATAATCTCACTTCTGCGCTTATCTTTGGGTATTATCTATCTTCTTTTCTTCGATTCTCGCGTTCCTTTTTCATTTCATCCAAATAATTTAATTCAGCATCTTCTCTTGCCTTGTCTTTCGCATAAAATGATTTTGTCATAAGATAGATGTTACGAAATGCTGCCATAATTCCAAGTAAAATTCCAATGATAGTAATATAATTGGTCCCAAAACTGTCGTCCAACTTCCTTCCAACATAAACACATAAGAAAATCGGAACAAGCATACTGATACCAATTTGGCTTATCATTATAAGTCCTTTCGCTACACCGCTCTTACTCTTCATACACTGTATAACTCCTTAATACTGTTTTTTGGTATTAATTATATTTTTTCTTCTTCTTTTTGACAGAGTATGAGTAATATTATACCATTTTGTCTAAGATTGTCCACTTTCTTGTATCAGAGAAGTATAGTGCATTATTCTCAACGAATCCGCCAATCACAAAAGCTGCTATACTAACGTTTTTTTTAATATGCATACTATAATATATGCAATTTCCGTCATTATAACAGCCCCTAAGTTATTTAATTCTCCAACATAGAGATTCTTCTAATATGTCTATCATCATTGGAAAATTCAGTTTTTAAAAAGATTTCCACAATCTTTAATGCAAGACCAGGTCCAACTACTCTTCCCCCCATGCATAGTACATTTGCATTATTGTGTTGTCTTGTCGCTTCTGCGCTAAAGCAGTCATGGCATAATGCCGCTCGCACTCCAGCCACCTTATTTGCTGCCATGGAGATACCAATTCCGGTTCCACAAATCAAAATGCCGAACTCACATTCCTTATTTGCAACTGCCATAGCGACATTTTTCCCAAAAACTGGGTAGTCACAAGATGCTTTCGAATCAGTTCCAAAGTTCTTATATGGAATCTTCTTCTCCTCTAAGTAAGCGATTACTTCCTGCATTAATTCATATCCACCATGATCACAACCAAGTGCTATCATTATATTTCCTCCAATTCAAATCTTTCGTTTATTCGGTACTATGGTAACATAGAACCGTAATCTTGTATATCATATTTTATCCCGAATCTTACCTTTGATTCGTTTTAATTTGCACCGCCAATCTTATAATTGGAACATACTTGCTATTTCAGTTCAAGTGTGAAGCTTTAGAATTTCTTAGGTGGCGTTTGACACCTTAGAAATTCTCTTCACACTTCTCTCATTAACTGGTACATCGTTTTCTTGACTAATAGAGCAAGTTCTTCAAAGCACTCTTCATAATCAAGAAGTGTTCCGCCATATGGATCAACCACATCGCCAATTTCTCCGACATATTCTTTTATACTGTATATGTTACTTTCGATACCGTAATCTAGTATGAGCTTTAATTTTTGTTTGTATGTCATGGTCAATATCAAGGTACTTTCTGTCACCTCGGAAGCTTTAAACTGCTTCGTCGTATGTCCATTAATTGAAATGTTATGATTTTTTAAAACCTCTTCCGATTTTGGATTGATTGGTTCTGAGAATAAGACAATTAATCCTCTTGATCGTATTTTAATCTCATCTTCTTGTATTAAATTTTTTAGAAGTGCTTCCGCCATTGGACTACGGCAAGTATTCCCTGTACAGACAAAGATTACTTTATCATACTTTCGTGGCATGATTTTTCCCCCTACTTTTGTTTTCCTTAAACTTTGTTCTATGTCAATCTATTGTAACAACTTGATAACCAGCAGCCTTTAATAGACGATTCATAATGGCTTGTCCTAAAGAATTATCCTCAAAGCTTTCTGAATAGATATAAGCTGCATTGCTAGTATCAAACTCGCGAAGACATTCAAATAAGTGTGCAGCAATTGTTTCTTCATTTTTTCTAGTTCCGATACTTTTTACATCTCCATAAAAATAAAGATCCTTCGTTTCTTCGGTAGCAAGGATTCCTACATGAAAGCCTTCTTCTGTCTTTTGCTTTGCAACTTCATTAATTGCTTTAATTACCTGATTTGTATCCCCTTCATAAATGGTAAGTTGTCCTTTCGGTGCATAGTGACGATATTTCATGCCAGGAGCTTTTGCTACTACTGGGTCACTTTTCTCCTTTTTTAATACCGCCTGGTCATATTCTGTTCCCCCAATGCACTGATTCAACATCTCTTTTGTAATAAACCCAGGACGTAAAATCACAGGGTTCTCACCAGTCAAATCTACAATGGTTGACTCTAAACCTATCGTAGAGGATCCACCATCGATGATCATGGATACGCATCCATCCAAGTCCTCAATAACATGTTCCGCCTTTGTAGTGCTTGGTCTTCCCGATTTATTCGCACTTGGTGCGGCTAAATAAAGGCCAGACTCTTTTATTAGGCGTCTAGCAATCTCATCCGATGGCATACGGATTGCTACCGTATCAAGGCCTCCTGTCGTCTCCAATGGTACCAAATCACTCTTCTTTAATATCATCGTGAGCGGTCCCGGCCAGAAAGCGTCAGCTAATCGATACGCTTCCTCCGGAACCTCCACTACCAAATCTTTCAGTGCTCCTATATTTGCGATGTGAACGATTAAAGGATTATCGGAAGGCCTACCTTTTGCTTCATAGATTCGCCTTGCCGCTGTCTTATCAAGGGCATCACCACCAAGTCCATAAACAGTCTCTGTAGGAAACGCTACTAGCTGTCCTTCTTTCAATAATTCTACTGCTTCTTTAAAATCTTCTGAATTTAAATTATCTCGATCCATTCGCTTTATTATTGTTTTCACTGTTCTACCTTCTTAACTCTTTCTGCATAATCAATCTACCTCTGGAATGTGAATAAATCAATTATTGCTCTATCGTATTTAAGTACCTCATTACACCCATATGAATTGCCCATGCCATTTCCCTTTGATATTTTTCTGTACTCAAAAGTTTAGCCTCCTTATGATTAGAAAGGAAGCCACACTCAACGATAAGGAGTGGACAAGTGGACTTCTTTAGCAGGTAATAGTCCTTATTTGGTTTTTCCATTCTATGATTACCATCGGTAATACATTCTTTTAATGTTGCTTGCATAATCTGGGCAAATTCTTTTCCCTGTTCAGATTCCGTATAATAGAATACTTGAGCACCATAACTTGATTCTTGCGGAAAACTATTTTGATGAATGCTTACTGCTAAGACTGGATTTGCCTCTGCCATCAATTGAACACGTTTTTTTAAATCGGAAGCCTTTTTACCTGAGACACCTTCTGTATGAAGAGCTTCATCTGTGGTTCGTAGCATTACTACCTTTAAGTCATTTAGTTCTAATAACTCCTTTAAATGCATCGCAATCGCCAGATTGATATCTTTTTCAAGTACTCCATTCACTCCAACTTTTCCAGGATCAAATCCTCCATGACCAGCATCAATTACAACAGTTAATCTATGATCCTCTTTCGGCTGTTTAGACCTTGAAAACATATGTTTCATGGTTTCAACGCTCTTATCTGAGAGAAGTAGCATCGAACAGAGAACCAAGATTGCAAATACAACATTAAAGTAACGTTTTTTCATTGTTCTGACCTAGTTTCCTTGCGTTTCTTTATATCATATGAAACGAAAAAGATTCTAATTCACATATTTCTGAATAACATTCCATATGCTAGGTTTTTCAAATCCTAATCTCCAACTTGCAACACCAGCCAAATCAGCTTCAGAGATTAGTTTCATCTTAGCTTCAATAGATTCCTCTTCCTCTAGCCAAATTTTATATTTTGCACCGTCTTTCTCATACTCTGAAT
>DPVV01000424.1 GCA_003526525.1 Lachnoclostridium phytofermentans
AAGACTTATAGACAAATAACTAGTTAATAATTCATGCTGTATAGTTCGTAAAGTGACTTTTTTAGTTTCAAGTATCTATTAAAGAATATTATTTGATTTTCACTTATTTATAATACTTGTATGAAAATCGCAACATTACGGTCAGGTCTACGTGGTTCTCTTACAATTCTAAATTCTACACGTACTCTATCATTTCTCCTTAAATCACTAAGATTAATTCTTCTACCTCTACGATCTTCGATTCTTGTAGAATTTGTTACTTGAAACGTGATTCGGTTTCTATCTCTGTCGCGATCTCTACCAAAAGATCTTTCATCTATTTCTTGCATTCTACCGCGTCCGGCTTCACGAATTTCGAGCGTTCTATTTCGTAAATTAACATCGGTTACGCTACCTTCTGTAACTTCATTTTGCTCTCTTCTCTCAAGAACAACAATTAAAAATGCTGCTGCTTGAGGCGGGATACTGCGTGTCATCCTAGAAGAAAAGATAGCGTTTACTCTCATTCCAACTCGTAGATCATTTAAATCTACTCGTCTGCCAGTAGTACTCTGTATTACTGTTGTTGGGGAAACGACTAGTGTTACAAGCACATTAAATCTTCTATTTACTCTATCGTCATAAGATATTGTGACAAAGCCATTTCGACTACTACTTCTTGTGATATGCTCAATTCTAGCATTAGAAACACGAATTGCCTCCTCTTGGCTAAACGGTTGTTGCATTTGGAATGCTGTAATATCATTATCCATATGATACCTACTTATTATTTTACTAAATCATATGCTAGTTAATATTAAAAGGTTCAGGAATACGTCTAATATTCTCTTGTTCTTTCTATTTTTATTTAACCTCATCAGGGAAGTCCCCCCGCTTCTGCAAGCAGTAGCGTAAGCGGATTGCGAATATCCGCTTTGACTACAAATTTACATGTCAATTATTTATAAAATTCTCGTTTTTCAAATCGTTATTCATGACAAGGAAACGTTCGCGAAGCGTATTTATTCTTGTTTTGAGAAATGTTTTTTAACAGCAGCATAGATTTCAGTAGCTATGAATGACACTACTATATAATACAATCCAATGTTAGAAAGTATTTTTCGTTCATCAATATTATACATGTGAAGTATAAACGGTACAAAATACAATAAAGAACCAAATATCATACATCTTCCGAAAAATTTGTTGGTCCATTTCCAAATAGATGGATTGAGTTATTTTTACTAGTTCTATATCTTTACTATTTCGAAATTGATATTTCTAACTAAATATGGTAGAAATCTATTAATCATCAAAATGTGAATAACAATTAGTTTCAATTTCATGTTCTAGACAATATGCCTGGAACTTAATATCAGCTCCTTTGCCTTGAAACATTGTTTTTAAAATGTTAAGTGCTTCTTCCTCATTCTTACCAGACGCAATTAAATCAAGTAATTGCTTGGAACTAATAGAATCTAAAGAAATCTCATACTCATATTCACTACCTTCTGGAAGCTTGGCGGATGGCTTATATACATCATAGCCACAGACCGATAATTTACCATATTCCATAATTGCGGTAATTTTTGATTCTATAGTTTCATCTTCATATTGCATTAATGTTATCTGCATGTTTTCACTCCTATTTCATGATATATAAATCCTATAATTAAATAGAAATATATATCTTTTATTTTTAATCTAGCGGTTTTTATTACTCTACCCAGCGATTTCTTATAAATGGTGGTTCCACAACATTATCTAGAAATCCTGCGTAAGCTTTTACTTTTCGAAATGTATTTCCCATCATTTCACTGCTTCGATAATCTCTTATGGCATCCATATCAAATTCAGCCATATAGATCTTCTCACTTGTAGCATCTGCAACAAAAAGTGTCATCTCCTGTTCTTTTCCATCTTTGTCCCACGCGATTGGTTGAAATGCACAAGAATTTCCACCATTTTCAAATGCTGTATTTGCCATAACTACACCTGTCATGTTTTCATATGCTCTCGTTGCAAGAGCTTGAACTCTGGGTTTCATTCCACCACAAGAATTTGGTACTACAATTATTTCAGCACCTTTTAACATAAGCATTCTTGCACTTTCAGGATACTCTCTATCATAGCATATCATAACTCCTAGTTTAATACCATGAAAATCACAAACTTTAAATTCTTCTCCGCCCTCCAATAATGACTCTAAAGAAAAATCACAAGTATGTACTTTACTATAAGTCATTATAATACTTCCATTTTTATCAATTATCATAGCACTATTTCTTGGATTCTGGACACCTTTGGTATAAGCGGTTAGTACAATCCCTATATGTAATTCCTTAGCTGCCAAACAGAATTGTTTTACATAGTCGCTTTCTTCGTCAACTGATTGATTTACCCATTATTGATAGTTTATTTCCTGTTTGATACATTCCATGGTTTCCCCGTATTGATCCATTTCATACATATCAGAGATACTAAAACCCTCTTTTATGATTGGAAATTGATATCCATGTAACCAGCACTCTGGAAATAGAACTAAATCAGCACCCATTTTCTTTGCCTTCTTTATATATTGTAAACCTATCTTCGTATTAACCTCACATTTACTACTTGGGTAGTTTGCTTGAATAACAGCAATTCTAAATTGATTTCCCATATGCACCTTCATTCTGGCGCTATTGCACCCATTTATTATAATAAAAATTTTATACACAGCACAATCTGCTAACTTCTGCAAATTAATTTCTATGCTAATATTATACAATATGATTCCTATTTAAATCTATGAATTTTTTTGAAAGACAAGTTAAAAATAGGAAATGAAATAAAATTTATCCATTATTATTATATGATTTTATATAGCAAATAACGTAGAAGCGTGAAATTAGCTTATTTTTATACCATCTGATTTTAATAAATGATTATTTACATACGGTTTTCTTTGACTGAATTAACAAGAAAAGGTCTATTTATAAGAATTTACGTTGTATTACTATTTGAGAACGAGAGATACTA